>JAFPZY010000008.1 GCA_017417025.1 Paludibacteraceae bacterium
ATGAGTTTTAGTCTCATGCCGGATCATCTACACGCCATTTTGCATGTAACCAAGCCCATGCCAACGAGCATCCTCTCGGTCGTACGCGGTTTTTGGCAAGGGGAAAAGAAGATAGGGCGTGCCTATAGTATGTCTATTGCCCCGCATTCAATGCGGGAAAACGAGCATACCGCTGACCCGCTTTTCCATGAGATGCCGTTTGTGCGACCGCTGTCGCGGAAAGGGCAGCTGGATACGATGGTCAGATATGTGATGCTCAATCCCCAACGGCTCGCCACGAAAAAGCTCATGCCGGGCTTCTTTCGCGTGCAGGAGGGCATCGAGATAGCAGGGCGCACCTATCGTGGCATCGGCAATATCTCATTGTTGCAGGCAACAAAATATGCGCCCGTTCATGTGCGGAGGACGATGATAGACGAGGCTATGCATGGCGATAATACACGGCTACGCAACTACATGAACGGCTGTGTGCTGGCAGCACGTCAGGGAGCTGTGATGGTCTCGCCCTTTATCTCCGACAAGGAGAAAGAGGTGATGGTGGTTCTTCTGGCGGAAGAACATCCCATCATCTATATCGCGGATAATGGTTTCCGCGATTATTACAAGCCAAGCGACGGCTTGTTTGACTCCGTCGCTGCCGGGCGTGTACTGATTCTCAGCCCTTGGGAATACGATCCCGCCAAGCGTCATGTTTCGCGCGCGGAGTGCGTGGCGATGAATCAGATGGCGGAGGAGATATGCAATTATGTTCATTCCCCCGAATTCAATTCGGGACAAACAAACATACAATTATGAGCCAATCAAACTTTACAGAGGATAACTACGAATATGCTGTGATAGCTTTATTTCAAGGACTGGGCTATCAACATCTTTATGGACCGGACATAGAGAGAGATTATTATGTTCCTTACTATGCAGAACAGTTGCAGCAAAGTTTGGAAGCCATTAATCCCGATAAGCCTTCGGCTGCAATACAGGAAGCAATTAGTAAGTTAAAGGATATTGATTCTCGTAATTTGGTTTTAGCCAATGAGACTTTTATGGATTACCTGCAACACGGAATAGAAGTCAGTTGGTTTGATGGAAAAGAACAAAAAAATGATCTGGTCTATTTAATCGAATATAATCCGGAATTGATAAATAGAAACTCTTTTCTTGTTGTTAATCAGTGGACCTTTGTAGAGAATGACACGGAGAAACGCGCGGATATAGTGGTATTCATCAACGGACTACCTTTGGTCGTTATCGAACTAAAATCTCCATCAAGAGAAGAGACGGACGCTTCGGAGGCATACTTGCAACTGCGGAATTATATAACCCAGATTCCATCATTATTCGTGTATAACGCGTTCTGCGTAATGAGCGACATGGCAATCTCCAAAGCCGGAACGATTACCAGTTCGGAGGATCGATACATGGAATGGAAAACGAAAACTGGAGAGTACGAAAGCAAAGCCCATGCCGATTTTGATACCTTTTTTGAAGGAATGTTCCGCCGTGATTGGTTGCTTGACATCCTAAAGAATTTTATCTGTTTCTCTAAAGACGAAGCAGGATCAGCCAAAATATTAGCCGGATACCATCAGTTCTTCGCCGTGCGCAAAGCTGTTGAACGGACAAAATATGCCACACAGACAGAGAAGAAAGAACATAGAGGTAAAATTGGAGTCTTCTGGCATACACAAGGTTCAGGCAAGTCGCTATCTATGGTGTTCTATGCCCATCTATTGCAAACAGAGCTATCCCAACCAACCATTATAGTCATTACCGACCGAAATGATTTGGATGATCAGTTGTACACGCAATTCTCCAAGTGCCAACATTTTCTGCGTCAAAAACCGGAGCAAGCCAGCAGCCGTGAACATCTGAAACGCTTGCTTGCTGGGCGTGAGGCAAATGGTATCATCTTCACTACAATGCAGAAATTCGAGGAATCATCGGAGGCTTTGTCTCAGAGACGCAATATAGTAGTGATGACGGATGAAGCCCATCGGGGACAATATGGTTTTGAAGAAAAAGTAAATGCAAAGACAGGAAAAGTATCTATAGGTATTGCACGTATTATTCATAATTCACTGCCAAATGCTTCGTATATAGGCTTTACTGGTACTCCTATCTCCTTAAAGGATCGCGATACACAAGAGGTTTTCGGTGATTATATTGATGTTTATGATATGACCCAGGCCGTTCTTGATAATGCTACGTGCCCTGTATTCTATGAATCAAGAGTCATCAACCTAAGATTGGACGAGAAAACCCTGAAAGCGATAGATGAAGCATATGATCAATTAGAAAAAGAGGGTGCAACAACGGAACAAATAGAAAAGAGCAAGAAGGAAATGTCGCATCTGGAGGAACTATTGGGTGCTCCGGAAACGATAGACTCATTATGCCATGATATAATACAACATTATGAAGAAAATCGTCAGTATGAGCTGACGGGAAAGGCAATGATTGTTGCCTATTCGCGTCCAATAGCAATGAAGATTTATCACCGAATGTTGGAATTACGCCCCAATTGGACAGAAAAAGTTAAAGTGGTTATTACTTCGGGTAATCAGGATCCCGAAGATTGGCATAAAATTATTGGCAATAGCCAATATAAGAAAGAACTCGCAAAACGCTTCAAAGACAATAGCGACCCGATGAAAATAGCCATTGTTGTTGATATGTGGTTGACGGGTTTTGATGTTCCCTCGTTGGCTACAATGTATGTATACAAACCGATGAAGGGGCATAATCTTATGCAGGCCATAGCACGAGTAAATCGTGTATTCCAGGACAAAGCAGGTGGTTTGGTGGTGGATTATATCGGTATTGCAAAGGCTCTCAAAGAAGCCATGCACGATTATACAAAACGAGACAAAGACAATTATGGCGATACGGATATTAAAAAGACGGCATTGGTTAAATTTAGAGAGAAACTGGAGATATGCCGTGATATATTCCATGGATTTGATTATAGTGATTTTCGATTAGGTACGGATGCAGATAGGGCTCTTATTATAAAAGGAGGTGTCAATTATATGATGTCTCCCGAAAAAGGAGATATATTACGAGTTTATTTAAAAGAATCCGCCTTGCTGCATAACGCGGTTACATTATGCCGTAGTCTTTTAGAGGAAGAAGAACGATATGAAGCAGCTTTCTTTGAAACAGTACGAACATTGTTAAACCGTTTGAAAGGTAAAGGAAAAGTCTCCAAAAAGGAGATTAATGCCCGCATAGGAGAACTCTTAAAACAAAGTGTTCATAGCGACGGAGTAGTAAATCTATTCTCTGATATAAAAGCGGAGTTTTCATTATTTGACGCTGCGTTCTTGGAAGAAATATCCAAGATGAAAGAAAAGAATATTGCCATTGAATTGTTAAAACGGTTGTTGGCAGAAAGAGTACATCTGTATCAGAAAACCAATGTAATTCAGGCAGAGAAATTCTCGGATATGCTCAATGCATCACTCTCCAACTATTTGAAAGGGCTTTTGACTAACGAAGAAGTCATTCAAGAATTATTAAAACTGGCGAAGGAGATAGCAACATCCGAGGCACAGGGAAACGAATTGGGTTTGACGATGGAAGAAAAGGCATTTTATGATGCCCTGACACGTCCACAAGCCGTAAAAGATGTATATACCAATGAGCAGCTGGTAGAAATGACGCATGAATTGACAGACCAACTGCGTAAGAATAGAACCATAGATTGGCAAAAGAAAGAAACAGCACGCGCAGGTATGCGAAGAATGATAAAGCGTCTTTTAAAGAAATATAAATATCCACCTGAGGAAGCTGACAATGCAATGGATATTGTTCTTCGACAATGTGAACAATGGACTGATAATATTAGTCTATCAACCTCATCACAACATACAACACCTGAGGAAAATCAAGAAAATCCCAAAGTAAGACCTCTTTATCCTGATTATCGGGAAGGCTGTCTTCCGCTTTATTCCATCCGTGCAGCGTGCGGTTATTTCGGAGAAGGCGAAGAAGTGGAGACACAAGGATGGATTTCCGCAGAAGGTATCGGGCGGCTTAACGAAGATATGTTCGTTGTGCAAGCCGCAGGCAACTCCATGGAGCCGCGTATCCATGATGGCGACTACTGCGTCTTTGAACGATACAAAGGCGGCTCGCGTAACGGCAAGATTGTACTTGCGCAACACCGTGGATACTACGACGATGACAATGCCGGAGCCTTCTCCATCAAGGAGTATAATAGTACCAAATCTACAGATGAGTACGGCAATTGGCAACATGAATCCATCGAACTCCGTCCGCTAAATCCTGCCTATAATCCCATTGTCCTCACTCCTGATGACATTGAAGATTTCAAAATCATTGGAGAGTTTGTCGCAACACTTTAACTTTTACCTCCTAAAAATAGTAGAACACTTTTTGACCATGCCCTGTCCGCAGAGTTTACGCAAAAAAACGAAAAAAAGTTGCTTTTAAGGTGATAGATTTCAGGTCTTTTTTGACTTATATATGGAGGGATATATAAAAACACGAATCTATTAACACAAAACACAACGGATAAAATATTATCAAATATATGAGTACAAAACAATCCATACGGTTCTACAAAGACCGCGAAGTGCGGGCTATATGGAATGACGAACAGAACAAGTGGTTCTTTTCTATCGTGGATATCGTGGCTGCTATTACCGAAAGCCCGCGTCCTCGTGTCTATTGGGGGACGGTCAAAAACCGCCAGAAAACCCAATATGGTGAGTTGTATTCAAAATGTATACAACTGAAATTAACCGCACTAGACGGCAAACGGTACGCCACGGATTGTTTTGCGCAAGAAGATATCATTGAAGTAGTCAAAACGCTTCCGGCAAAGAACACCACCGCATTCCTTGATTGGTTTACTTATTCCGATAATACGATTGATGGTCAGAGCCGCAAGAAAGCGTACACGTTCTGGGAGAGTAACATGATCTCCTACGCAGAGGTCGGAACTGTCAAAGCCTTGCAAAAGATACACGCTTACCTGTTTGGCGGTCTTTATGATTTTGCGGGAAAGATACGCCAAGTGAATATTGCTAAAGGAGGTTTTCAGTTCGCCATGGCGCAATACTTACCGCAGACACTGGAGCAGATTGAACACATGCCGGAGAATACCTTTGACGAGATTGTAGATAAGTATGTGGAGATGAATATTGCTCATCCATTCCGCGAGGGTAACGGACGCAGTACGCGTATATGGTTGGACATGATTTTCAAGAAACGCATGCAGCGTTGTGTCGATTGGAGTCGTATTCCCAAGAATGAATATCTGGACGCTATGATTCGTAGCGCAGTAGACGCAAGTGCCATCCGCCGCTTGCTACGCAATGCGCTGACCGACCAAACGGGCGACCGCGAGTTGTTCATGAAAGGAATAGACTATTCCTATTACTACGAACAAGAAGATTAACATATACTACAATATGTCCAAACAACTACAAATACGCAACTCCACAGCTGAGTTCCTGATCTTCCAAGCCGAAGACAAGGCGCAAGGCGTGCAGGTGTTCTACCAAGATGAGACCATCTGGGCTTCGCAAAAAGCGATAGCAGCTTTGTTTGATGTAGATAGATCAGTAATAACCAAGCACCTGAAGAATATCTTCGAGACGGGAGAATTGCTGCAAGAATTAGTATGTGCAAAATTTGCACATACTGCCGAGGATGGCAAAACATACTCGACATTATTCTATAAATTAGATGCCATCATCTCTGTCGGGTATCGCGTCAACTCCATACGTGCTACGCAGTTCAGGCAGTGGTGTACGGCTGTGTTAAGGCAGTTTGCCATCCGTGGCTATGTCATTGACAAGAAACGCATGGAGAACGGAGCTTTCATCAGCGAGGATTACTTCGAGCACCTGTTAGCAGAAATTCGTGAGATCAGACTCTCTGAACGACGCTTCTATCAGAAACTGACGGATATATATGCAACGGCTATCGACTATAACCGCGATGCGCCTACTACGCGGGAGTTTTTCGCCAAAGTTCAGAACAAGATGCACTACGCCGTACACGGACAGACGGCTGCGGAACTGATTGTATCGCGTGCCAATGCTCAGAAAGAGCACATGGGGCTTACCACTTGGGAGAATGCTCCGCACGGGAAGATTGTCAAACCCGATGTGAGCATTGCCAAGAACTATCTCAATGAAGCCGAATTGGAAGACATGGGACAATTGGTCAACTCTGTCTTGGATGCCGCCGAACGTATGGCTAAACGGCATATCCCGATGACCATGGAAGATTGGGCGAAACGTATCGACATCATTCTGGAAGCCACTGACGACAGAATACTGACCGATGCAAGCTCGGTCTCGCATGAGTTCGCACAAGCTTTTGCAGAGACGGAATTTGAGAAATACCGCGTCATCCAAGACCGCTTGTTTGAATCGGATTTCGACAAATTTACCTTACCGGCATTGCCTTTCGAAAAAGATTAATAAGCAATACGCAGCGTCCGCGAAATATAAAAATGCAAAAAAATGAAAAAAAGTTGCAAAAGAGGTGATAGATTTTGCCTCTTTTTTGACTTATATATGGAGGGGTATGGATTTTGAAGTGCGAAAGGTAAGAAACGAAGGTGAAATTTGAAGCCGAAAGTGAGATTTGAAGGCGAAAAATCGAAAGTGAAAATCAAATGTGAAAATCAAATGTGAAAAAGAGTGGTCTTAATAATATCTTAAAAAAGCAATCGGGGAAAAGAACTTAAATTGGACTTGACTCGGACTTAACTTGGACTTGACAGTGCAACTCCATATTTGCACTTTCTTCTGATTATGTCAGTGCAAAATGATAAATAAATTTGTATATATCCCATAAAAGTGGTAATTTTGCAAGCAGTTTTAATTATGAACATAACCAATCAGAAACAATCTATGATGAAAAAGATTCTTTTGTTTGCAGGTCTGCTGCTCGCTGTGAGCGCTTGCCGGAACGGGCACAAACCTAATCTTGTCAATCAGCATGTCGATTTTGCCTGCGTGCATGTGTCCGACTCATTCTGGTCGCCGCGTTTGGAGCGTGTGGCACGTGTCACCATACCTGTCTGCATCGACCAGACGGAAGTGCAGACCGGCCGTATCCGCAACTTCGAGAACGCTGCCAAAGGCGAAGGCAAACATTCAGGTATCTTCTTTGACGATTCGGATGTCTATAAGGCTCTTGAAGCTATAGCTTACAGCCTGATTAACTATCCCGACTCCGCAATGGAGGCGAAAGCCGACGACTGGATAGCCAAGATTGCCGCCGCCCAACAACCGGACGGATATATCAACACGTTCTATACCCTGACAGGTCTTGACAAGCGTTGGACCGATATGGACAAACATGAGATGTACTGCGCAGGGCACTTGATTGAGGCGGGTATAGCTTACAAAAAAGCCACCGGCAAAACGCAGTTGCTCACAGTCGGAATCCGGATGGCGGAGCATATAATGTCGGTCTTCAACGACCAAGCCCGTCATTGGGTGCCCGGGCATGAAGAGATAGAACTGGCTATGGTCAAACTGTATGAAGAAACCCGCGAGCGCAAGTATCTCGACTATGCTTACTGGCTGCTTTCACAACGCGGTCACGGCTACGGCTACACCGAAAACGGAATAAAGGACTCGTTGAACCGGTGGAACGCGCCTTATTATCAGGACGCTGTACCGGTGTGCGACTTGCGCAGCATCTCCGGTCATGCTGTCCGCTCCATGTATCTCTATTGCGGCATGTGTGATGTTGCCGCCCGCATATCCGGAACGGGCTACGAAGAAGCGCTTGACACGCTATGGGAGGATGTAACAAAGCGCAATATGTATGTCACCGGCGGTATAGGCGTGGCTTACTGCACCGAAGGTTTTGCCAATGATTACGAACTGCCCAACAAAGAGGCCTATTGCGAGACCTGCGCCTCTGTCGGTATGGCTCTGTGGAACAGCCGTATGGCGGAACGCACTGGCGAAGCCAAGTACTACGACATCCTGGAGCGCAGCGTCTATAACGCCATGCTGGCAGGCATCAATCTTGAAGGCAACAGGTTCTTTTATGTCAATCCGCTTGCCTCTGACGGCGACCACCACCGCAAGGCATGGTTCGGCTGCGCCTGCTGCCCGTCCAACATCTGCCGCTTTATGGCTTCGCTGGGCAACTATATTTACGCCACTAACGACACAGCGCTGTATGTCAATCTCTATATAGGCAACGAAGCCGCATTCAAGGTCGGGGATGAAAACGTATCACTGGCAATGACCACCCAATACCCCCGTGAAGGCCGGACTACTGTCCTTTTCCGCAGCGGCATGCAGAAGAGCCTGATGCTCCGTATTCCTGAGTGGTGCAAGCAATATACGTTGTCGGTCAACGGCGAAGAGGCGGAGTTTGTGCCGGAAAACGGATATGCGTGCATAAGCAGACGCTGGCAGGCGGGAGACGAGTTGCAGATAGACATGGCTATGCCGGTTACGCTTGTCTCAGCCGATCCTCGGGTGAAAGCCGATGAGGGCAGACGGGCTGTTCAGCGCGGGCCGTTGGTCTATTGCGCAGAGCAGGTTGATAATTACACCGATATTGATTCTCTGCTCCTTACTGCCAATACACAACTGACCGCTGTTTATGAGCCGGATTTGTTGGGCGGGATAGTGGCTATTGACGGCGTTGTGCCTGCAGTCGATTCGCCTGATATTACCTTCCGCCTTGTTCCGTATTATGCTTGGGATAACCGGCAGAGCGGCAAAATGGCAGTCTGGCTGATGCATAATTAACGGGAAAAGTACTTTTGGTTAATATTTTTGTGTGAGCGGGTAACGCATATTTGCAAAAAATGTCGTACCTTTGCAACGGTTTTTTGTAACTATACTTATGTTTATGAAAAAGATTTTTAAGATTTTGCCTATGGTGGCATTGGGGGCGGTGTTGTTTGCATGTACAGCGCGTAACACACCTTCTGAGGATACAGGCTCTGCCGGTGACAGTCAGGAAACAGACATAGATGGCGATGATGTGGACGGCAAAGCCTGGTCTGACACAATGTACATAGCCTGGAGTGGCAGTTCGGCAGTGGTCACCGGAACTATCGACAGTGTCAGCGTCACCAACAGCAACGGCTATGTTACAGTCAGTTCGTCTTCCGGTCGGCGTATAGTGTACATGCTGAGCGGAAACGGGGTAGGGCAACTGACCATCTACGGCTCTTATCAGCACAACCTGACACTCAGCGGCCTGACGCTTGCTTGTTCTGACGGCCCTGCTATTAACAACCAGTGTCACAAGAAATGCTATGTGGTGGTTAACGGCTCCAACACTCTGTCGGACGGCGCAACCTATGCCGAAAGCGACGAAGACCGCAAGGCGGCTTTGTTCAGCGAGGGGCAGCTCATTTTCTCCGGCAGCGGCACACTCGCCGTCACCGGCAATTATAAGCACGCCATTGCCAGTGACGATTACATACACCTTACCGACAATGCCGGCACGTTCACTCTTTCTGCCGCTTCCGACGGTCTGCATGCCAACGACGGGGTTTATATCAAGGGGGGCACACTTACTGTCAATGCCGGCAACGACGGCGTGCAGTGCGACTCTGTTATCCTTATCAGCGGCGGCACAATGGATATAACAGCGGGTGACAAAGGCATTGTTGATTCGCTGGGCATCACTGTCAGCGGCGGCACTGTCCGCGTCACCAGCCAATACAAGTGCATCAAGACCAAAGCCGATTTGCTTGTCAGCGGAGGTGACATACAAGTGGTTTGCACGGGCATTTCTTCCGGAGGCGGTAAAGGATGGGGAGGAAACTCCTCGTCGTCAAGCAGTCCTGAAGGCATTGAGGCCAAAGGTTCAATAACCATCAGCGGCGGCACTGTCTATTCGCAGTCTTCTGACGATGCTATCAATGCCGGCGGCGACCTTGTTATCAGCGGCGGCAGTGTATGCGCTTACTCCACAGGCAACGACGGATTGGATGCCAACGGCGACTGCTATATCAAGGGCGGCGTGGTCTATGCCATTGGAGCGGGCAGTCCTGAAGTGGGTATTGATGCCAACTCCGAAGGCGGCAAACGCTTGTATGTGCAAGGAGGTATTCTGGTTACTCTCGGTGGTCTGGAAAGCGGTGCCGAACTGTCGCAGAGCTGTTGGACCGCAGGCTCATGGAGCAAGAATACCTGGTATGGCCTCACTGTCGGCAGCGATGTCTTTGCTTTCCTTACTCCCTCAAGCGGCGGCAGCGGTATGGTTGTTTCCTGTGCCTCTGAACCTGTGCTAATGGCGGGCGTGACGGCAAACGGCACAGCCGTCTTCAACGGCATGGGCTATTTCCCTGCCTCTTTTAGCGGCGGTTCTGATGTCACCGTCTCGTCTTATAGCGGGGGTAATCAGGACGGCTTTGGAGGCTTTGGCGGTGACCAAGGCGGCAATCAGGGCGGCAATCCCGGTGGAGGCGGTCGCGGCGGTCGTGGCCGAATGTAATAGTTTTTGCGGTTATGGTTATGAAAAGATTATGCACTTTTTCTCTTCTTGCCCTTTGCCTCTTGCAGGTTGTGCCTGTTGGGGCTCAGAGCATGCTTACGCCGGAGCAGCTTGCCAAGCGTGAGAAGCGCAGGAACCTGACGGTCAAAGAATGGAACACAGACGCTAAAACCAATACCCGCTGGCTCGACCATATCAAGGTGTACGACAGTCAGGGGCGTTGCGTCGAGGAAATCGAGTATGCCACTTACGGGCAGCGCAGCCGTGTCACTTCCACTTATGACGATGTTACAGGCAAGGTGGTTGAGGAGGTCGAATACAACGACCGCAACCGCGTTGTGCGCATTCGCAAGTACGAGTGGAACAGCGACGGGACAAAGGCCAAGCAGTACAACTATCTGCCCAACGGCAAACTCTATTCGGTCAAAGTGTTCGAGTATATATTCAGCGACAAATAGCATAAGGTGGATACCACAGAGTCAATAGAGTCTGTTTTGCGGCAGTTCGAGCCTGTAAGTCTGGCTCAGATGGAGAGCGTAAGGCTGATGAACCGCATTGACACCAAGTATGTGGTGCCTTTGTCGCAGCTGCCTGCTATACTGCAAGCGGCGCAACCGGACTACTACGTTCAGGAGATAGACGGCAAGCGCATTGCAGCCTACAACACCATGTACTACGACACCGCCGCGCTCGATATGTACATCTGCCACCACGACCGCAGGCTTGTCCGCCAGAAGATCCGTGTCCGCCAGTATGTGGACAGCAGTCTCACCTTCCTTGAAATCAAACGCAAAAACAACAAAGGACGCACGAAGAAGAAACGCATCGTTGTCCCCGGGTTCGATATCTCGGCCGACACTCCTTCTGTGCTCAAACACAAGAGCCGCCCCGATGAGACGGTGACGGTGGAGACTTTTGTGCATGCCAAAAGCCGCTACGAGTGGAGCACTATTACGCCTCACCTCCGCACCCTCTTTCGCCGCATAACGCTGGTCAATAAGGCCAAGACAGAGCGCCTGACCATAGACATGGACCTGTTTTGGGACAATCCCGTCAGCGGCTTGCAGATGACTCTGCCGTCGCTTGTGGTGGTTGAACTGAAGCGTGACGGCAATGTGCCGTCGCTTATGACAGGTATAATGCTCTCACAGCGTCTTCACCCGCTCAAAATCAGCAAATACTGCATCGGCACCGCCCTCACCACACCCGGAATAAAAAAGAACCGCTTCAAAGCCAAAATACGTAAAATAGAAAAAATACTGAATATATGACACAAGTTGATTTAGCCAACCCCACACTGGAATTCCTTGAGAACGACCCCTCTATCGCAGCTCGTTTCGGGGCAGAGGACAGTATCTCCTATGTCATGCACAGCTTTGCCGAATGGCTCGGCGTGAGTGAGGACCTCATAACCATGCCGTTGATGTTCCTCTTCAATCTGCTGGTTTCCTGGACTCTTATCTACTGCATCTATTATCGCTACAGCCGCCGGCGTGACTACTATGTCACCTTCATGCTCTTTTCGTCTGCCATGTTCCTGTTGCTTTGGCTCATGCAGATTCTTGACATTCAGACGGGCTTTGTGCTCGGGCTCTTTGCCATCTTCGGCATGATACGTTACCGCACCGAGACTGTCCCTGTCCGCGAGATGAACTATCTTTTCCTCATCATCGCCGTCTCGGTCATCAACTCGCTCAGTCTAAAGGCCGACGGCCTGGCGTGGTATTTGCTTGTGCTTGCCAATATACTTATTATAGCACTTGCTTTGGGCTTCGAGGCATGGCAGGGGCGCAAACGCCTTTCCACCAAGATAGTCCTCTACGAGAAAATAGAAAACATCAAACCCGAAAACCGCGCCGCACTCATAGCCGACCTTGAAGAGCGCACAGGGCTGCATGTGCTTGACATAGAAATAGGGCATATCGACTTCCTCCGCGATGTGGCTTATATAAAGATGACTTACCCGCTGGAGGCAGGCAAGACAATAAATTCCATCGACCTGATAACCAAGTTCAAATGAAGCGTCTTTCTCTTTTCAGCCTGTTTGTCGGGCTCTGCATGGCTGCACACGCATGGGACTACAGTTCGCAGGAAACGGCTGTAGCACAGAGCGCGCAGTTGCGTCTCGGCGCGGATTTCACCAAAGAATGGCATAACGGCATTGCTCTTGAGGCAAGCGAGGAACTCCGTTTCGACATGTACAACTCCCTCCGCGGCCCCTCGTTCCGCAAGTCATATACTACGCTGGCGTTTGCATATAAGCCGGTGCAGTATTTCAGACTTGACGCAGGCTATATGCTCAAGCTCATAGGCCCTGACAGCACATGGTCGGATGCCAAAAGAGCCGATGCCAACGAGTGGATACGCCATCGCGTCTTTGCCTCTGTTACAGCCTCCTACAAGTTCACTTACGCCAAACTCTATCTCCGCGAGCGTGTGCTGATGGAGGCCCGCACCGACAGTGTCAATCTGCTGGAGAAGAACCGCTTCGACTTTCAGCTGCGCAGCCGTCTCGGCGCGGTATTCTATGTCCCAGGCAAACCGGTAAAGCCATATCTGTGGTGCGAACTCTTCAACACCCTCAATGCACCGGAGTATCAGCAGAAAAACGGCAGGCAGTATATCTGCAGTGTCCGCACGCAGGCTGGTGTCAAATGGCGCGTGAGCAAACTCAGCAGCCTCAATTTCTTTTACCGCTTCACTTACGACTACGACCGCGACATCAATATCACCAAAAAGAAAGCGCGCATCGAACTCACCGAAGAGACGCTCTTCCAGCACGCTGTCGGCGTGACATACAACCTCGACTGGTAAGATCTTTAATCTCAAAAACATATCAACAGAATCTTTAATCTTAAAAACATATCAATTGCCATGTTCTCTGTCAAGTTATTGCGTTTTGTCCCCGTCTGCCTTGTGTCAGTGTTTGTTCTTGGCGCGTGCAGACCTTCTTCATCCACTCTTGAGCCTGACTTGTCGCAGGCGGCGTGGATAGGAATCGACACACCTGAGGAGCAGTGGCGCGACAGTAGCGGTCATGCCTGCATGCCTGCCCGCTACCTGCACCGCGACTTCAGTCTTCAGCGCAAGCCCGCAGAAGCTGTGCTCAGCATTGCAGCCGGCGGCTATGTCAGCTGCCGTATTAACGGCGTGCCTGTTTCAGGCGAGGTCTTCGGTCCGCACGCCTCAGACTATGACAAGTCGGTTTACACCCGCACTTACGACGTAGCACCTTTGCTCCGCCGTGGCGACAACTGTATCGATATATGCCTCTCAAGCGGCTGGTTTACAGGCATGTTGCGCGGCTATGGCATGCGCGACTGGGGCACTCCGCGCGTTGCCGCGCAGCTGATGGCGCGGCGCGCTGACGCTCTCTTTGTCCTCAACACCGACACCACCTGGCTTGCCTCCGACAGAGGTCCGATACGCCTCTGCAGCATCTACGACGGCGAGACCTATGATGCCCGCTATGAGGACTCTCTGCTCTGGCGGCAGCCGGACATAATGGACGCTCCGCGCGGCGTGTTGCGTGCACAGCGGGAGCCGGGGCAGGTTGTTTGGGACACTGTCCGCCCCGTGCGTGTATGGCAGAACGCAGGTGGCGACTGGCTCATCGACATGGGGGAGAACATGGTGGGCTGGCTCTCTCTGCAGGGCTGCGGCGCGGCAGGAGAGCCTGTGGTTATGCGCATGGCGGAGACACTGCTCGGCGACTCGGCTGTTTACACCGACAACTTGCGCGACGCGCGCGCCACCAACACCTATATCCCGCGCGACAACAAGAGCTTCGCCTATTGCCCTTCCACTGTGTGGCAGGGTTTCCGCTATGCGCAGATAAGCGGCTTGAGGCAGCCGCTCTCCGCTGACGGTGTCCGCGGCTATGTCATAGCCGACTGCATGAGCCCGACCGGCACTTTCTCCTGCTCCGACACTCTGCTCAACAGCATCTTCGACGCTGCCGTGCGGGGGATCAGAGGCAACTACCACAGTTTCCCCACCGACTGTCCGCAGCGCGACGAGCGTCTCGGCTGGCTCGGCGACCGCTTCACAGGCTGCATCGGTGAGAGTTATGTGTTTGACAACAAAGCCTTGTACCTCAAGTGGCTGCAGGACATAGAGGACGCGCAGACCGAGAGCGGGCAGCTCTACGACATTGCGCCGCGCTACTGGGGGCTGCGCCCGCACGACAACATCACATGGACAGGGGCCTACATCGCTGTAGCCGACATGCTGCTGCAGCGTTACGGCTGCGAGGAAGGCGTGCGCCGTCACTACGACTCAATGCGCCGCTGGCTCTGCCACAGCATCTCGGCCGGCATGCGCGACAGCCTTATGACCATCGACACTTACGGCGACTGGTGCATGCCGCCCGAGAGTGCCGAACTTATACACAGCAAAGCTCCTGAGCGTCAGACCGATGCCGCAGTGCTCTCCACCGGTGCCATGTACGGCATTCTGCAAACCATGCAGCGTTTTGCGCTCCTCATGCAGCGCGACAGCGACATAATCCGGTATCAGCAACTCGCGCAGGGCATGAAGCGCGCCTACAACAACCGCTTTTATCACTATGACACAGGCGGTTACAGCAATCAGACCGTCACTGCCAATGTTCTCTCGCTCGCTGTCGGGCTTGTCCCCGAGGGCGAGGAAGAGAGGGTGCTGGCTCACATAACGCGTGTCACCGAGACCGACTTCGACAGCCATGTCAGCTGCGGAGTCATAGGCATGCAGTATCTCATGCGCACTCTTACGCGGCACGGACGTGCAGACCTTGCGCTCCGTCTTGCCACGCAAACCACCTATCCCTCATGGGGTTACATGCTCCGCAACGGGGCTACCACAATCTGGGAACTCTGGAACGGCAACACCGCTGCGCCCTGGATGAACTCGGGCAACCATGTGATGCTCATAGGCGACCTGCTGATATGGATGTATGAGGACCTGGCAGGCATACGTCCTGCCGCCAACGGCTATGCAGAACTGCTCATGCAGCCCTCTTTCCCGCAGGGACTGGACTATGTGTCAGCCTCTTACAAGTCGGTGAGCGGACTTATAGAGTCGCACTGGCAGCGCGGCGATGACGGACAAATAACATGGCGCATCAGTCTGCCAAAAACTGTCTGCGCCACTGTCATTCTGCCAGACGGCACCACGAAAAGCATACGTGGCAAAGCCCGTCTCGTCTTCAGGCCGTGAGCCCTTTATAGTCCGAACTTCACAGCCGCTGTCACCTGGTGTTTCGGCTGTGGCACGCCGCCGATGTCGTAGTACTGCCGATTGGTCATGTTGGTGCAGCCGACTTCGGCGCGCAGCCATTTGTGACCTTCCCACTTGTGCTCGTAGTATATCTGTCCGTCAAGGAGCAGCACTGTCTTGTAGTCAGTCACTTGTCCGTCGCGGTCGATATACGAGCCGTTTCTGTCCCTCACCGACAACTGCCAGCATGCTCCCAAGCCGCGCCATATAACGTGCTCGAGTGTGAGCGAGGCGTGATGGCGCAGATAATCAAGTGCATACTTGCTCAGCCACTCGCCGCTCTGCTTGCTCATGTAGGTGTAGGCGTAGCTTGCGCGCACCTGCTTGAGGAAGCCGGCAAGCGGCTTCTGCGGGGCATAGGCGAAAGTCAGGTTGCAGCCTGCAGCATGCAGGTCGGTCAGCTGTTTAGAGTACCACGGTCCGTCTTCCTCTTCGCGCGGCTTGACCCAGTCGATGATGTCGGTGCCGTAGCGGTAGAAGGCTGATACAGAGGCGCTCCACGCGTCTTTGTCCAGCCGTCCGCCTATCTCTGCTTTCACTGCGTGCTCGGGGCGCAGGTTGGGGTCGGCCACCTGTGTCTTGGACCGGTAGTAGAGGTCGGTGAATGTGGGCAGTCGCAGTGCGCGCGAGGCGTTGGCATAGACCTGCCAGTGCCTGGCGGGCCGCCAGTTGATGTCGGCCGACACAGCCCAGTCGGAGCCGAAGCTGTTGTTGTATGTTCCGCCGGCAAGTATGGTTGCGCTGACTTGTCCGATGTGCAGGGACTGCTGCGCAAAGTAGTTGAAGGTTAGGCGGTTGTGCTTGCCGAGCGTGTTGCTTGTTATGTATGCGTCCTGCAGCGTCACGCCTGCGGTGGTGGTGCCCCACGAGGTCAGGTAGGAGAACTTAGCGTCAAGGTTGGCGTTGTGGGTCCAGTGCCTGTTGTGGCCGGTGTACCATGCCGGCGTTTCGGTGCCTTCCCGGAAGAGCTCGAAGCGGTCGAAGTGTGCGCGGTAGCTCAGGTCTGCGTCCATCAGCCAGTGCGGGGCAAGCTGCTTGTGCAGGGCCGCCGAGGTGAAGGCAGTGCGTGTAGCGTCAAACTGCTCGGGGTAGGCGAGGGCGTAAAAGGCGTTGGCTCCGGCATCCTTGTACTGCGCGCCTGCCTGCCACTCGAGGCCCTTGTAACTAAGGTGCGTGAAGGCGGAGGCAATCTTGTAGTCGGTGTTAGCCGTGAAGCCGGTGCTCTGGTTGTAGCCCGCCGTGGTCTCCGAGCGGAGTAGGCCTTTGTGGTGGAAGACGCTCGCAGAGGGGGCGAACAAGCCGTATTCGCCGTCTTTCAGGCTTCCGTTCACTGACGTGCGCCCGTCCTGTGCGCGGCGTGTCACGATGTTTATCACGCCTGCGTATGCCCCCAGACCCGTGGCTGTAGAAGCATAGACTTCCACGCGCTCAATCTCGTCGCCGGTGAGGGGCAGGTCGAGCGAGTAGTGGCCAGTCTGAACGTCTGTGACGTTAATCCCGTTCAGCATGACCACTGTCTGGTCGGCAGTGCAGCCTTTCAGCGAAATGTCCGCCTGAACGCCGCTTGGTCCGCGCCGGCGCACGTCAAGTCCTGTGACTTGGCGGATGACATCGGCTACACTGCGTATAGTCAGTGAGCTGAACTCTTGATGGTTGATGACTGTGACCGGTCGTGCGGTCGATGACAATTGTGCAGTGGCTGTCACCTGAACCTCGTTCAGGTTGAGCAGCGCGGCAGCTGCGTCGGGGTCGGGTGGGACAGGGTCGTCAGCCCACACCGAGGGACATGCGAGAGCAATGCTGCAGACGGCTATAGATTTGCCGGCTTTCAGCAGCTCCATGTCGCACAGCCTGCGTGCGAGACGGCCTATGCTTACCTCCTTGTGCATGGAGGCAAACGCGGCATACCCGCACCTGGTCAAGCGGCGGAAACGCAGTGCCTTTTTTTGTAGATAAGTGTAAAACATTTGTCTGGTCGGTTTTGCTTTAGCTTGCAGTTGTTTGTTTGAAGGTTTGTTTGCTTGCCCGCTTGGGCAAAACCGGCTGCAAAGGTAGTGCTTTTCCGGCACACGTGCAAATAAAATACCATATCTGCAAAGAAAACCGCCTCCTCTGCAAAATGTCTGCGGCTGCGGGAGGGCGTGGGGGGTAGGCTGTCGGACGGCTGTTGGACGGCTGTTGGATGGCGGTCAGGTGTGGGTAGGATGGCTGTTGGACGGCTGCCGGACGGCGGTTGGATGGCGTAATGACCGCAGCCGATAGTGTGTCGTTAGTGTCTCGTTAGTCTGTTTTGCCCATATAGGGCATGTATCTCCGGACTCTTGTGCACGTGCGTGCGCGCGTGTGTATGTTAATAAGGTAAAACATCAAAAAAACTATGTCACAAAAAACGACCGTTTTTTGTGACATATATTTCTTGTGTCCTTTTTTCCGTTTTGCGGTTGCAAAGGTAATGCAAAAATTTAGATTGTGCAAATATTTTTTGAACTTTTTGTAACTTTTTTTTATTTTTCGTCTAACAAAGGGTGTTTTTCCCCGTCAAAAACAAACTCCGTGACCGTTTTTCGCAAAGCAGGATAAAAAGTGCAAAAACAAAGAAAAGTATGTCACAAAAAACGGTCGTTTTTTATGACACACATTTTTCAATTTTCCTTATGCGCCCAAAATGCCCTTTTCCGTTGGCGGGAACGAGGCAAACCGGCATAGAATAATTAACCTAAAAACATAACAAGATTATGAAAAAGAATTACTATTTACCAACGACGGAAATCATTCCGCACATCATGGTGATGGAGTGCATGCAGAGCACTAACATCACAGGCAATCAGGACATTTATCCGTCCGTGGATAATGATTCCGGCAACTAACAGGACAACCCGACAACAGAACGTCACAGGATATGAACACCAAAAGGACAAACCTCTTTTCGTCGGCAGCCCGCACAGCGGGATGCAGGTTCGGGTTGCGGCTGCGTGCGTTCAGCACGGGCGCATTGCGGGCGGTGGTGCTGCTTGCTGCATTGCAGGCGGTGCTGATGCCTTTGCAGGCGCAGAGCTTCACCTACAAGGACGAGCAGGGGCTGTACTACCTGTGTGACGGCAGCACTTTGGAAGCGACACTTATCGCCAGCCGGAACGCCGCCGACAACAACGTCTATAAGCAGAGCACGCTGCACATCCCCGCCACAGTCATTGTGAGCGGTAGCAGCCTCGGCAGCGGCGGCGGTTCGGAGAGCGAGACGGCGTATGCTGTTACGGAGATAGGCGAGGGTGCGTTGAAAGACGCGTGGGTTCAGATTCTCACTTTTGACGCTGACAGCAGGGTGCGTGTCATCCGCCGCGAGGGGATGTACAACATCCGCTGCACCGGCACACTGACGCTGCCCGCCTCCCTCAAAGTGATAGAGGAACTCGGGCTGTACAGGAAGTCGAAAGAGTCCTCGTCCTCGTTCATCTCCACGGTTGTTCTTCCCGCAGGGCTTGACAGCCTCGGCAAGAGCGCGATAGTGCTCAACAAACTGCAGACACTGCAGTTCCTCGGCACCACGCCGCCCAAATGCCACTACACGGAGAGCAGCAACCCGTGGGCGGGGACAGATGCCGCCACGCCGGACAATATTACGGTGACATACCCCGAAGGCTCATACACCGCCTACAACAACCGCAAGGGCATAGGCACTTACTTCACCTCCTTCACCGGTCCGGACGAGATGCCGACGGGCATTGACAGGTACGCAGGCATCTTGCCTGCGGGTGAAGACGGAGCAAGGAAAATCGTCTGCAACGGGCAGGTGCTTATCCTCCGCGACGGACGCTTCTACACAGCAATGGGACAATTGGTAATTGACAATTGATATTCAATGCTGCTGCAGTTTACCGCAGGCTGGAAGCCTGCGTACCCGGTGGGGTAATTGACAATTGATATTGCAGTGCTGCTGCAGTTTTACCGCAGGCCGGAAGCCTGCGTACCCGGGGATAATAGGAAAACGGTCTTTGACGTATTGAAACAGACAAATAACGAGGGATAATACACACTTTCGTCCTGAAAGTGTGTAAAATCACCTCCACTTTCGTCCTGATTTTGTGTAAAATTGGTGCAACTTTCGTTCATTTTTTGTGTAAAAAATTGCATAACACGATAATTATCAGCGAAATATATCCGTTCATCAATCTTATAACAAGTTGTGCTTAACGGATTAAGCAATTTTTATTCAAAAATGCTTGTTCTATTAAGCAAAATATTGTACCTTTGCAGCGGATTTCAAGAAATTCAAGATTATATAGTGTATTTTATTTAAGGAGTATGGAACAACTACAGAACCAGCATTTGCGTCTGCTGACCAACCTGAAAGCGGACAATGAGCGCAGTCTGATGGGCAGCATCAACTGGAATGCGCGGCTGATTGCCATCCGTGGCGCACGCGGCGTGGGGAAAACCACTATGTTGCTGCAGCATATCAAGAATACGTATGGCATTAATCCGCACGAAGCGCTCTATGCGAGTATGGACCACTTGTATTTCACACGTCATTCCCTGCTGGAACTTGCTGAAGAGTTCCACAAGCATGGAGGCAGGTGCCTGTGCTTGGACGAGGTGCATAAGTATGACGGCTGGAGCCGTGAGATAAAGAATATCTACGACGGCTTCCCCGACCTGCGTATTGTGTTCACCGGATCGTCACTGCTCAATATTCTGAATGCCGAAGCCGACTTGTCACGTCGCTGCGTGAGTTACGATATGCAGGGTCTGTCGTTCCGCGAATACCTGCTGTTCAAAGAGCGTCTGTCGCTGCCTGTCATCCCGTTGGATGATGTGCTGCATCGTCCATTGGAGGCTTGTGAGGCTGTGATGGCGGCATGCAGACCGCTCAAGCACTTTGTCCCGTATTTGAAAGAGGGTTATTACCCGTTCTTCCTTGAGCCGGATATTGATTATCTGACGCAGGTGCAGAAAGTGGTGAACCTTATTTTGGAGATTGAGTTGCCGCAGTTGGGCAATGTGGATATCGCCAATGTGCGCAAACTCCGCAGTCTGCTGTCCGTTGTAAGCAGCGGCGTGCCGTTTGCGGTGGATATCAGCAAGATGGCACAAATGGCGGAACTGAACCGCAATACCATTGTAGGTTACTTGTCGCATCTGCATAGGGCGGGGCTGCTGAACCTGCTTTACAGTGACGCACAAAGCTTGAAACGGATGCAGAAACCCGACAAAATCTATATGGAGAACGGCAATCTGCTTTATGCGCTGTCGCTTTCCGGTGTGGAAGCAGGCACGTTGCGCGAGACATTCTTCGTGAACCAATTGGCGTATGGTCATCAGGTGGAGTACTCCAAGCGGGGCGACTTCCTGTTGGATGGCACTTATACGGTTGAGGTGGGTGGTCAGAACAAGGACGGCAGGCAGATTGCCGGTGTAGAAAACGCCTTTATCGCTGCCGACAATATCGAATACGCATTAGGCAACAAGATTCCTCTCTGGCTGTTCGGTTTTCTGTACTGATGCTTCACGGCATCATTTCCTGCAGAAGCCGCGCCATAGAAAATTCCCTTTTTGCAGTCTGTCACAGAGCGTCAGGACGCTCTGTGATGCTTTTTGTCTGTTTCAATGGTAAATACATGGTAGGGCATATTTGTGTATGTCCGTCTTATATAAACAACAAACAAAATAACAAACCAAATAAATGTTTAACTAAAAACTCAACCCCAATACCGTGCCGCGCGGCACGCAAAACCGCGCAACCAGTCTGCCGACAGGCAGAAAACGACCTTTGACATACTGATATTACCGCAAAAAACAATTATTTTTGCCCGAACCCTTGTGTGTTCCGCAAAAAAGCAGTACCTTTGCAGCGCAAAACCAAAAACATCTGAAACAATGGAATTGAATATGGCATGTACACCGAGACAGTTGTCCAAAATCGGACTTTGGATGAGGGACAACAAAGGCGGAATCATTGTGGTGAACGACAGAAAAGCAGTGGATAAATGAGGTATCTGCTTGATACGAATGTGTTTATAGACATCATCTCTGATGACTACATCTCGAAAGATGTGCAAGCCATTATAGATGATTCTGACAATGTTTTCTATCTTAGTTCCGAGAGCATAAAGGAGTTTGTCCATCTGCTGCAGAACGGGAAAATCACAATTCCGGAACAATATCGAAAGCAGAGATTCGATTTGTTCCCGTTCATAGAGGAGACATTGGGTATAGTTGTCAAGTATGTGGCTAAGGAGCATTTGTCAACTTATTGGTCTATGCCGGTAGTGGAAGACCATAACGACCCGAGCGACAGATTGATTATAGCGCAAGCCATCACAGAACGAATGCCCGTAATCAGCAGCGACACCAAATTTAGGAAGTACAGGAAGCTTTACCCGATGTTTGAATTGGTGCTTAACACAAAGAAGTAACAGAACAATTTCATAATACAAATAACAAAAGCGGTAATATCAGTAAAACGGTATTGCCGCTTTTTGTGTGCAAACCGTGATACATTGTCATCCCGTCCGGTTTGGAGAAATCCGCTACGGACAGTATAGGGATAGTATAGGGATAGTTATAGGATAAGCAACCATTGCAGGGTGACAAAGTGTCAGCAAACGTGTGAAAAGAATAACAAAACAATAAACCAAATAAAATTATTGTTTAACTAAAACTCAACAATTATGAAAAAACTATTTTCTTTACTTGCCGCTATGGTATTGACAATACCTATGTGGGCGCTTTCTTACACTTACAGTACATCTGTTGCCTCTGGATCGGGAACTGCGTATATTTGCACGGGTTCTTCTTTTTCAGGGACAAAGACATCTGTTTCGCAGACAGCGGGTAGTTCTTATAATTTGACGATGAAAGCGACACCTTCCACTAATTATAGATTTGTTGGATGGGCAGACTCTTCCTCTCCTGCGAGTTATTTAAGCACTGATGCGACATATACTGTTTCTGCCGGTTATGGAAACAAAACATATTATGCTTTCTTTGCTGAAATACCACCGAGTTCTAAAACACAGAATTATACTATAGGAGCCAATAACTATACGATGAATGCTTATGATTTAGGAATAGGTGCTAGTATTCTTTGGGGAGATTGTGCTATAGGTTCAAGTTCTTCCACCAGTAAAGGGTTATATTATAGTTATGGCGGAACAACGAGTCTTACTTCTACTGATAATTCAAAGGCTTATACGGGAAAATATACTAATAGTCATGCTATACCAGCAGAAAATGATATAGCAACAAAAACTTTAGGCGTAGGATGGCGTATTCCAACTAAAACTGAATATGAGTCATTGCTAGGAACAGCAAGTTTTAGTCAGAGTTCAAGGGACAATATGTATGTTGGAGCTACGGCAAATGGTAAAACGATTTATTTCTACTATGGTGGATTATACAATCCATCACAAGATGGATTACAAGATGGTGGTACAACATATTCTTATCACTCTTTTGTCTATTGGACTTCAACGAGTAAAAATGATAATCCGAATTCTGTATATTATTTTAGATCAAAAGCACTAAAAAATAGCAGTCCCTATTTAAACTCACCTGTGGCAACGTTAACTGATGTATTAAGTTCATACGCTCTTCAAGTTAAACCTGTTTATGACATAGCCGATTACACTATCACTATTAAGGGAGGAATTAATGGTACTTCTACTCTAAAAACCAATACCGGCAAGTGGGGAGCAACGTTTTCTTATACCGCGCCAGATATAGACGGATATACGTTTACTGGATGGAGCGATGGAAATACTAACAAGACACGTACTTTCTATACTTGCGATATAGTCATTACGGCTGAATATGAAGTAGCTGCCACACCAAGAACAATAACCATCACTCCAACAACCAATGGTACTGTTACTGTAACTGATGGTGGTAGCAACAGCATAACCAGTAATGGCAGTAACAATGTTAGTATGAATATAAACGATGGTACAGAACTGACAGTAACATACAATCCTGCAAGCCACTATCACTTTGCTTCGTGGGCCAACGGAACTCCTACATTGAGCAATAGCAAGTTCACTGTAAGTGGCGATGCAACTATCGGTGCTACTTTTGAAGAGGATGCCAAATATACTGTGAATATTACGACACCTAAAAACGGAACAATTTCTGTAATGAACGGAAGCACGTCTGTAAGCGACGGTAACAAAGTATATGCCGGCACAGTGCTGACTGTTACTGCCACAGGTGATACAGAGAACCACTATGAGTTCAAGTCATGGAAAGAGGGCACACCTGCATTGACCAATAACCAATTCACATTGAACAGCGATGTAACTATAGGTGCCAATTTCGGGCTTGAAGAGTACACCATCAGTTTCTATAACGGCGAAAATCTGTTGTCTTCTTCCAGCGCCGCTTACGGCAGCACTCCTGTTCAGCCGGCAACCCCGACCAAGATTGTAGGTGATGATGAATATGCCTTTGAGGGTTGGAGCAAGACCCAGGACGGAGCTGTTGTGGCTAATTGGGCAGAAAACGCAAAGGTAACAGGCAATCAGAATTACTATGCTAAATTCAGCTCGACAGCAGTTACTAAATACACTATCACAGTAGGAGCACTCACCAACTGCAAAAGCATGACTCTCACTTGCGACGGCAATACGATTGAAGTTCCCGCAGAGGGCGGTGCGTACAAATATGCAGTAGGCAAAGAGATTGTTGTAGATGCAATTCCTGCCAGAGGCTACCACTTTGAGGAATGGGATGGGGATGCAAGCGAAGACAAGAATGAAGCCAACCGCCTGATAGATGGAATCGATGACGACATGACTCTTACTCCGACATTTGCAGGTAACACTCCTTTCCCAATGAGCGATGAGTGGGAAAAGTGGAATATTGCAAGTGCGTATGCTTCTTATAAGAACAAGGTGCTGGATGCCACTCTTACCGGACGCCAGTTCACAGTAGGCCAGTGGGCGACTCTCTCCCTGCCGTTTGATTACACTCTTACAGAAGAAGATGGTGCTCTTTACAAATCAGTTTATAAGTTCAACAGCATGGAAATGGCAGGTGAATCCAGTGTGTTCATCGACTTTGTGCGCACTTATGATATCAAGGCCAACGAACCTTATTTGGTAGTTCCGCGCGGAAATGTGAACAATCCGACTTTCTACGGTGTGAAGCAATTGGAAGATGCTGCAGAAAAAACTCTGACATCTGACCATAATGTGTACTTTGTCAGCAGTCTGTGGAAACAGACCATCTCCGGCAATGAATACTTCTACGTAAGTTCCAATAGTCAGTTGCGCTTTGCCCACAGCCTGGGTACAACTATCAAAGCCAACCGTGCATTCTTCCATATAGAAGGTAGTTCCAATGCTCCTCGCCGCGTGACTATCGTGCTTGACGGCGTAGAGGTGGAGAAAGAGATAGCCGAGGACGGGAGCCTTGAGGACGTACAGAACGTGCGCAAGTACATGGAGAACGGCCGTCTCGTAATAGAGTGCAACGGCGTTCGCATGGATGCGACGGGAAAGAAAATCAATTGATAATTGATATTTCACAGCGGGTATAATAATCGCAGGCTGGAAGCCTGCGTACCCGGTGGGCAATTGATAATTGACAATTCCGCTTCGCGGAAAAGGGATAGACTTACAGGGGACGTGCCGACAGGCATGTCCTCTGTGAGCGGCAAACAAAACGACCTTTGACATTATTGGTTCCGAAAAAGTGCAATATTTATTTGCATATATGGTCAGAATATAGTAACTTTGCAGCGTCAAATCAAATTTTGACACATAGTTTTATGGCAAGACCTATTCGTGAGACCCCCATTCTGACCGGCGAGGACGCAATCCGTTTCATGAACGGCATGCGGGAAGTGGAGAGCCTGAGCCGCGAAGCCAGAACCGCTAACAGGGCGGAGCTGAGCAGAAACTATCAGGAAGCCGTCAAACGGATTCAAATCTGCCTGTGATGATACTGCGGAGACTGACACGGGATTATCCCGTCAGCGGCTTTGACTGCGGTGACAGCATATAGGCAACTATATGATGACTATTATCAAGCATCTGATAAGCGAGGATTCCAATTATTCGGCTTTCCGCTTCCTTACAGTGGACGCTTATCTGTCGGCAGTGGACTTCTATCTGAAAAACGGTTTTGCCGTCCTTAACCAGAAAGACGAGGACGAGCATACGCGGCTTATGTATTTCGACATGCTCTCCCTGACGGAGTGACATCGTTTTCGGAACCGTATTGACAAAGTGCGGAGCCATGACAGACATGGCTCTGCGGAATTATTGTGAAACACCAACCAAATTGTAATATGAAGAAATATCTCCTCATTGTTTTCAGTCTGCTGCTGTGGTTTAACGGCACGGCGGCAACATCGTACGCATTCAGCTACTTTGCCAACACGGGCATGCGGCAGATGGGCAGCATAGGCGTGTCCACCACTTCCACAGTGGCGGTGGGGGCAGCCAACTCGTCGTGCACGAGTTGTCATTACGACGGCAGTTTCACCGCCTATTTCCGTGCGGAGGTGAAGGACAGCCGCTACCGCTTCAAGGGCTGGAGCACCAGCGCCAGTTACTTCTGGAGCTACAGCACAGAGCTCAGCTGCTCGAAGTTCGTGGGCAGCGGCAACAGCGTGAGCCTGTATGCATGGTTTGAGGAGATACCGGCAGAAGTCACCGTCTCCGTCGCCACCGCAGTTCTTTGTGATGGCATGGGGGTTATCGGAGGCGGTGGCTCTTTTTCGGCAGGGACGCAGGTGACAGTGAGCGCGTCAGCCAATGAGGG
>JAFPZY010000053.1 GCA_017417025.1 Paludibacteraceae bacterium
ATGGTGCAGCGCCTTGAGGCAGCCGTCAGCAGTCTGTATTTCTATGTAGACCCGCTTACCTACCATATCACTTCCGTCACGGAACTCACAGTAGAGGTCGTTAAGTGCCGTTTTGACTTTGCTGGCGAAATTGAAATCCCGGAGACGGTCATGAACAACGGAATTACCTATATCGTGACAGGCATTGCCGCAACAGCCTTCCAGCATTGCGTCTATGTTACATACGTTTCCATCCCTTGGAGCGTAGTATACATGGGATCTGGGTGTTTCGATGGTTGCACCAGCCTTGGTGGTATATCATACTCTGGAGGTGGAGATGGAGGTTCCGGCTATGGCACAGACTGGACAATTGACGATAATGTTACAACCATCACATCGCAATATCTGACAGAGATGGCTATTATTTGGAACGATCTGACCGCCGTCACGCTGCCTGCTACGCTGAGGAGCATCGGCGAGAAGTGCTTCTATGGCTGCTTCCGCCTGATGACAGTCACGTCAATGATTACCGACCTGTTCCCAATCAGTGATGACACCTTTGCTGATGTAACCTATATGTTCGGAACACTCATTGTACCCGATGGCACGAAGTCACTCTATGAGAACACCTCCGGATGGAAGAATTTCAAGAATATAATCGAGTTATCAGCAGTAGGCGTTGATTCACAATTGGCAGATGGTAAGTCTATCTGTGATGTGTACACTTTGGGTGGCCAAAAAGTGGCAAGCACTGCAAAGAAGGGCCTGTACATCATGAACGGCAAGAAAGTGGTCAAGAAGCAATAAACTTGACAGGCTGCCCGGCACATATCGTCGGCATAGAATGACAGAAAATCCCCGAATCGTTTTGCGGTTCGGGGATTTTTTGCTCGCCCGACATAGGCATAATCTAACGGGTGCAAGTCCCGAACGCGGCCTGATAGCGGCAAGCGCACAGCCAATGACAAGGTGCCAATGGCGACATTGGGTCTGAAGGAAGTCGGCGGCAAATCACTGGCCTGACGTACAGAAACTTGATACCAAGGCGTATGCCCGTGGGTGAGACTGCATAAGAAGCCAAAGCCCTGTAGCTATTCGGCATTTATGCTTGAGCCTTGCGAAAAACGGGCGGCGTAAATCAAGCAGGTATAAGTGTGAAAGATTGTGCTCTTAACCAGGGAGGTCTCACGGACGCGGTGGCGACCGAAAACGCTCAATGCCGTGGAGGACTCCGCGAAGCGCCTGACCAAAGAGAAGAACGACATGGGCTACGAGCAGCGCAAGAAAGCCCTGCGGAACTGTCTGCAAGGCTGGACAGAGTACTTCAAGTATGCCGACATGGGGAGCAAGGTCAGAGACATTGACCAGAGGCTTCGCCGCCGCTTGCGCATGTGCATCTGGAAGTCGTAGAAGAAACCACGGACGAGGGTCAAGAACCTCATCCGATGCGGCATCGACAAATGGCGGGCTTACCAGTGGGGCAACACGAGCAAGGGTTACTGGCGCATAGCTGGCTGTTGGATACTCGACCGAGCACTCGGCGACGAGGCGCTCCGCAGGGCTGGCTACAGCTGGATAGGTTGTTACTACAGCGCGTCCGCGCTGCCGAAAGGTTCTTGCAGGGGCAAGCGACCATAGAAATCGAGCGGAGGAACCGCCGTATGCGGAACCGCTTGTACGGTGGTGTGAGAGGACAAGTGAACACGAAAAGAGGTGAACACCTCTGATTAGTATTCACCTCCTACTCGATTGTGTCCCATTTCCTGCCGAAACGGTTTCCTTTCGTGCGGAGGCGGAAATGTGCGACTGTTGGGCGGTTTTGGAACACCGCAGTTTGCGGAAATCGTCGTAACTTTGCGGCCAGTTAGAAAATAAATTGTAA
>JAFPZY010000054.1 GCA_017417025.1 Paludibacteraceae bacterium
ATACATGTTCGTCACGTTGTCTGTATTGAAGCCGCTCAGGTCAAGCGAGGTGAGAGAAGAGCAGTCGGCAAACATATTATACATGTTCGTCACGTTGTCTGTATTGAAGCCGCTCAGGTCAAGCGAGGTGAGAGAAGAGCAGTAGGCGAACATGCCACTCATGCTTGTCACAGAGGCGGTGTTCAGATAGTCGAGGTGGATGATTTCTTCCACTTCTTTCATGTAGGCAAACCAACAGTAGTTAGATTTCGGCTCGGCGGCTTTCATGGTCTCGTCCAGTTCAACCGATGTAATACCTTCAAAATCGGAAAAATCCAAGTTGTACGAGCCTTCCTCGGCATTCCAACCGGTGATGACACCGCTGCGCGTGGTCTTCTTGCTGTCGAAATAGAGGGTGAGTTTAGTTCCGTCAATGGCGGCATAGATTTCGCGCGGTAGGGTGAAATAGCCATCGCCGGCAGTCCCTCCGTCGGGGTGGGCGTAGGTTTTGTTAACAAAGCTGCTGGTGTAAGCGGTGCCGTTGCCGCCGACAAGTGAAGAGCACCCACTGAACATGCCTGCGGATTGAGTAATGCCCGTATTCTGGCTCCAGTAGCCGTCGCAATAGATAGTGGTAAGCGAGGAGCAGTTGGCGAACATATAATTCATGTTCGTCACTTTCTCTGTATTGAAGCCGCTCAGGTCGAGCGAGGTAAGAGAAGAGCAGTCTTGGAACATATAGTTCATATCGGTCACTTTCTCTGTATTGAAGCCGCTCAGGTCAAGCAAGGTGAGAGAAGAGCAGTTTTGGAACATATTGTTCATATTGGTCACGTTGCCGGTGTAGAAGGTGCCCAAGTCAAGCGAGGTGAGAGAATAGCAGTAGGCGAACATGCCACTCATGCTTGTCACAGAGGCGGTGTTCAGATAGTCGAGGTGGATGATTTCTTCCACATCTGTCATGTAGGCAAACCAATAGTAGGTAGATTTCGGCGCGGTGTCTTTCATGGTCTCGTCCAGTTCAACCGATGTAATACCTTCAAAATCGGAAGCATCCAAGTTGTACGAGCCTTCGTCCGCAGTCCAGCCGGTGATGACATCGGTGCCGTGCGAAACCATTTGGTTGTCGAAATAGAGGGTGATTTTCGTGCCGGACATGACGGCGTAGATTTCGCTTTCCGCTTTTGCGGTCTGCACGCCCGTTATGCCAAACAGACAAACAAGG
The DNA here is from genome assembly GCA_017417025.1 of Paludibacteraceae bacterium. GTDB lineage: Bacteria > Bacteroidota > Bacteroidia > Bacteroidales > Paludibacteraceae > Colicola. The sequence continues at coordinate 1,205 of JAFPZY010000054.1, forward strand.
GCAAGAAGTAAATGTTTTTTCATAAGCATTTTTATTTATTTCAATGTTTTTTCATAAGTATTTTTATTTCAATGCTTTTCCATAGTATTCTTATTTCAATGCTTTTCCATAGTACTTTTATTTCAATGCTTTTCCATAAGTATCTTTATTTCAATGCTTTTTCATAAGTACTTTTATTTCAATGCTTTTTCATAAATATCTTTATTTCAATGCTTTTCCATAAGTACTTTTGTTTTGTTGTTGTTCTACAGGTTAGTGCCTGGTGTTTTGCTAATTAGTGTCCGGTGCTTACAGGCCACATCTGGAAATGATAGTCCCTGTGTATGCCGTCATAGAGAACACAGAGAATCCTGTGTATGCCGTCATAGAGAACACAGTAAGTCCTGTGTATGCCGCCATAGAGAACACAGAGAATCCGGTTGCAAAGTTACAACATATTTATGATATATGCAAAAAAAAACGCCTTTTCGTAAACTTTTCGTAAAATAAGCCGGTATCAGGACGTAATAAATTACAACCACTGCTCAACAACCGCTGTTTAACAACACAACCGCTGCTTACTTGCCACTGCTTAACAACACAACCACTGCTTAACGACACAACCGCTGTTTAACAACACAACCGCTGCTTAACAACACAACCACTTCTTAACTACACAACCGCTGCTTAACGACACAACCGCAGCTTAACAACACAACCGCAGCTTAACAACACAACCACTTCTTAACGACACAACCGCTGCTTACTTGTCACTGCTTAACGACACAACCGCTGCTTAACGACACAACCGCTGTTTAACAACACAACCGCAGCTTAACAACCGCAAGCTTCCTGCCTGCATATCTGGCACGACAACAGCCATTTATCTCGGGGGACGCAGGCATCTTGCCTGCGATAATGCAATAGCGACAATAAGAGCATCTGCGAAAAGTGCAGTAACGCTGCAATATAAACTATTCATTATTAGCTATTAACTCCCAATCTTTATTGGTCTATTATTGGGTGGTTATTGGGTGATTATTGTGTGATTATTGGGTGATTACCCCAAAATCTGCCCGATTTCTGCCCTACCTTACCATATCCTGATTTATAATTGACACGATAATTGACAAGGACAGAGAAAGGGAAAAAGATTCGTAAAAATGAAGGGAGAAAAAGAAATAAAATGAAAAAAAACACGAAAAGACTTGCATAGTTTCAAAAAACGCCGTAACTTTGTGGGCGGAAAACGAGGCAATAACAAAAAACAACATAAAATCATTGTGTTATGAAAGCACTGGTAAAACGTTATGCAAAGCCGGGGATATGGATGGAAGAAGTCCCCATGCCGGAAGTGGGCGTGAATGACGTCCTTATCAAAGTCAAGAAAGCCGCTATATGCGGCACCGACCTCCACATGTACAAATGGGACGAATGGTCGCAGACACACTGCACTCCTCCATACACGATGGGACATGAGTTTGTCGGAGTAGTGGCGGAAGTGGGCGACGGTGTGCGTAACATCAAAGTCGGCGACCGCGTGACGGCTGAAGGCCATATAGTGTGCGGACAGTGCCGTAACTGCCGCCGCGGTTTCGGCCATGTGTGCGAGCACACCAAGTCGGTGGGCATCAGCGGAAAGGACGGTGCGTTTGCGGAGTATGTGACTATACCCGAGTCGAATGTGGTTAAGCTGCGTCCGGAGATACCCGACGACTTTGCCGCCATCATGGACCCGTTTGGCAACGCGACCCATACAGCACTGGCCTTCCCCCTGCTCGGTGAGGACGTGCTGATTACGGGTGCAGGCCTCATCGGGACAATGGCTGCAGGCATCTGCCGCTACGCAGGAGCGAAGAACATAGTGGTGACCGACCTCAACCCGCTGCGCCTCGAGATAGCGAAGAAGATGGGTGCGACCCGCACTGTGGACGGCTCGAAGGGTGAGACCGTTCAGCAGGCAATGGAAGAGCTTGGTATTCACGGCTTTGACGTGGGTCTGGAGATGTCGGGCGCTCCTGCGGCATTCAACGACATGATAGCCCACATGTACAAAGGCTCCAACATAGCGCAGCTGGGCATTCTGCCGTCGAACACGCAGGTTAACTGGAGCGACGTAATCTTCAACGCTCTGACCATCAAGGGCATAACCGGCCGCCGCATGTGGGAGACCTGGTATCAGATGGAGCAGATGCTGCTTGGCGGTCTGGACCTGAGCCCCGTCATCACCCACCGCTTCAAGTTCGAGGACTTCCAGAAAGGCTTCGACGTGATGGTGAGCGGCCAGTGCGGCAAGGTGCTGCTTGAGTGGTAAAACGCTGACAGAGAGCCGGCGAACAGGAGCGCCGCCCCGCAGACGGCACCCGCGGAAAAGAGAGCGGAGGCATGCAACAGAGCATGCCTCCGCTGCTAATTCCGCAAAAATGCAAAATAAATTTGCATATATGGAAATAATTGTGTATCTTTGCGCCCAAATTGACAAATTGCACAGATATGGATTTTCTGAAACTGATTACGAAGCTGTTCGGCGACAAGTCGCAGAAGGACATGCGTGAGATAGCCCCCTACGTGGAGAAGATAAAAGCCGCCTACGCAGAGGTGGACAAACTGGACAACGACTCGCTGCGCGCACGCTCGGCAAGCCTCATGGAGCGCATAGCGGAGCGTGTGAACCCGCTGAAAGCACGCATAGCCGAACTGAAAGCAGGCATAGAGGACCTGGAGATTGACAAGCGCGAGAAGGTGTATGAGGAAGTGGACAGGCTTGAAAAAGAGATAAAAGAGAAATACAAGGAAGTGCTGACGGAAGTCCTGCCGGAAGCCTTCGCCGTAATGAAATCCACCGCACGGCGCTTCGCGGAGAACGACGAAGTGGAAGTGAGAGCGACGGACATGGACCGCGACCTCGCCGCCGACCAGCGGTTCGACTTTGTCGAGATAAAAGGCGATTACGCCGTATATAAGAACCACTGGACCGCAGGAGGCAACGAGATAAAATGGGACATGGTGCACTATGACGTTCAGCTGATAGGCGGCGTGGTGCTGCACCAGGGCAAGATAGCGGAGATGGCGACAGGCGAAGGAAAGACGCTGGTGGCGACCCTGCCCGTGTTCCTCAACGCGATGACGCACGAAGGCGTGCACGTGGTGACGGTGAACGACTACCTGGCCAAGCGCGACTCGGAGTGGATGGGCCCGCTGTACATGTTCCACGGGCTGACAGTGGACTGCATCGACAAGCACCGCCCCAACAGCGACGAGAGGCGCAAAGCCTACGCCTGCGACATCACTTTCGGCACTAACAACGAGTTCGGCTTCGACTACCTGCGCGACAACATGGCGACAAGCCCGCTCGATCTCGTGCAGCGCGGACACAACTACGCGATAGTGGACGAGGTGGACTCGGTGCTGATAGACGACGCGCGCACGCCGCTGATAATAAGCGGACCCGTGCCGCGCGGCGAGGACCAGATGTTCGACGAGTACAAGCACCGCGTAGAACTGCTGGTGCGCACGCAGACAGCCCTCACCACCAAGCTGCTCGCGGAAGCGAAAGCCAAGATGGGCTCAAGCGACGAGAAAGAGAAAGAGGCCGGCGAACTGGCGCTGTTCCGCGTGTTCAAGGGCATGCCGAAGTCGAAGGCGCTGATAAAATACCTGTCGGAGCCGGGCGTGAAAGTGCGGCTGCAGAAGACCGAGGAGTTCTACCTGCAGGAGAACGAGAAGAACATGCACATAGCCACCGACGAGCTGTACTTCGTCATTGACGAAAAGAACAAGTCTATCGAGCTGACTGACAAGGGCATAGACACGCTCACAGGCAGCACCGAAGACCCGGACTTCTTCGTCCTGCCCGACGTGGGAAGCGAGATTGCGGAGATAGAACAGCAGGCAGGACTGAGCGCCGAAGAGAAACAGCAGAAGAAAGACGAGGCTCTGACCAACTACAGCATCAAGTCGGAGCGCGTACACACAGTGCACCAGCTGCTGAAAGCCTACACGCTGTTCGAGAAAGACGTGGACTACATAATAGACAACAACGAGGTGAAGATAGTGGACGAGCAGACAGGCCGTATAATGGAAGGCCGGCGCTGGTCGGACGGTCTGCACCAGGCGGTGGAGGCGAAAGAGAACGTGAAAGTGGAAGGGGCGACACAGACCTTTGCCACCATAACGCTGCAGAACTACTTCCGCATGTACACCAAGCTCGCCGGCATGACCGGAACAGCCGAAACAGAAGCGGGCGAGTTCTGGAACATATACAAGCTGGACGTGGTGGTCATACCGACCAACAAACCCGTTGCGCGCATAGACATGAACGACCGCATCTACCGCACCAAGAGAGAGAAATACAACGCTGTCATTCAGGAGATTGAAGACCTGGTGAAGGCAGGGCGGCCGGTGCTGGTGGGCACAACGAGCGTGGAGATAAGCGAGCTGCTGAGCAAGATGCTGACCATGCGCAAGATACCTCACAACGTGCTGAACGCCAAGCTGCACCAGCGCGAGGCGGAGATAGTGGCAGAGGCAGGACGCAAAGGCGTAGTGACCATAGCGACGAACATGGCAGGACGCGGAACCGACATCAAGCTTACTCCCGAAGTGAAAGCGGCGGGCGGACTCGCCATACTCGGCACAGAGCGGCATGAGAGCCGGCGCGTTGACCGCCAGCTGCGCGGACGTGCAGGCCGTCAGGGAGACCCGGGCAGCAGCGTGTTCTTCATCTCGCTCGAAGACGACCTGATGCGCATGTTCGGCAGCGAGCGCATAGCCGGCATAATGGACCGCATGGGCTGGGAAGAAGGCGAGGCGATAGAGCACTCGATGATATCGAAGAACGTGGAGAAAGCACAGAAGAAAGTAGAAGAGAACAACTTCGGTATCCGCAAACGCCTGATTGAGTACGACGATGTGATGAACCAGCAGCGCAACGTGATATACGCCAAGAGGCACCACGCGCTGATGGGCGAGCGCATAGGCGTGGACATAACAAACATGATATACGACACCGCCGAGGCTATGACCGCCGATGCCAAGCAGAGCGGCGACTATGAGGGCCTGTCATTCGAGGTGATGCAGACCTTTGCCATGGAGATGCCCTTCGACGCGGAAGAGTTCCGCAGCCGCAGAGAAAGCGACCTCTCGGCTGCATTGGCGGAAGCGGCTCTGGACAGCTTCAAGCGGCGCATGGACAAACTGATGCAGACCGCAGACCCGGTGATACAGCGCGTGTACGAGGAGAACGGCTCAAGGTATGAGAACATACTGATTCCGCTGTCGGACGGCAAACGCGTGTATCAGATTTCGGTCAATCTGCGCCGCGCCGCCGAAAGCCACTGCAAAGAGGTGGTGAAGGAGTTCGAGAAGCGCATGCTGCTGTACGTGATAGACGACGAGTGGAAAGAGCACCTGCGCCAACTGGACGACCTCAAGCAGAGCGTGCAGAACGCCAGCTACGAGCAGAAAGACCCGCTGCTCATCTACAAGCTGGAGTCGTTCAACATCTTCCGCTCCATGCTCGACTCGTTCAACCGCCGCGCCATCGGCATACTGCTGCGCGGACAGATACACCAGCAGCAGTCGCAGAACGTGCAGCAGGCGGCGGCAGAACGGCGCATGGACATGAGCCGCTACCGCACACAGAAAGATGCAGTGCAGCAGGCGGCACAGCGCAGCGGCATGGCAGCCGCAGCCGGACGCGACACGCGCGAAGCACAACGCCCCGAGCCGATACACGTGGACAAGAAGCCGCGCCCCAACGACCCCTGCCCATGCGGAAGCGGGAAAAAGTACAAACAGTGCCACGGGAGAATGGAGAATTGACATTAGTCGAAAGACCGTTCACTTCGTTCACTCAAAGTCGAAAGTCAAAAGCCGGATATGAAATACGACAACCTGCGCATTATATACATGGGCACACCGGAGTTTGCGGTGGCCGGACTGAAAGCACTGGTGGAAGGCGGATACAACGTTGTTGCCGTAGTGACCATGCCCGACAAGCCGGCAGGCCGCGGACACCAACTGCAATACTCCCCCGTAAAGCAATACGCACTGCAGGCAGGACTGCCCGTACTGCAGCCGGAAAAGCTGAAAGACCCTGCGTTTGTGGAGCAACTGCGGTCGTACAAGGCTGACTTGCAGATAGTAACGGCATTCCGCATGCTGCCTGAAGTGGTGTGGGCGATGCCGCGTCTGGGCACCTTCAACCTGCATGCCAGTCTGCTGCCGCAGTACCGCGGTGCGGCTCCCATCAACTGGGCGGTCATCAACGGCGACCGCGAGACAGGACTGACCACGTTCATGCTCAAGCATGACATAGACACGGGCGACATGATAATGCAGGAGCGGATAGAGATAGGCGGGGACGAGGATGCAGGCTCGGTGCACGACCGCCTGATGGAGCTTGGCGCAAGCCTCACACTGCGCACCGTGGACATGATTGCCGACTGCGACGCGCGCCAAGTGCCGCTGCCCGTAGTGCCGCAACCGGAAACGGCAGACCTGCGCCCCGCGCCAAAGATATTCCGCGGGACCTGCGAGATAGACTTCGGCAAAACGGCGGAAGAGATACGCAACTTCGTGCGCGGCCTCAGCCCCTACCCCGCCGCCTGGTGCCCGATAGACATAGGCGGCAGGCACTTTGACTGCGTGAAAGTATATAAGGTGCAGGCAGGAGAGACGAAAGACGGCATAGCAGTGCCTTGCGCCGACGGCTGTGTCTCCATAACGGAGCTTCAGCTCCCCGGCAAGAAACGCATGGACGCACGCAGCCTGCTTAACGGTCTGCTTAACCACTGAACGGAGATGGATCCCATTGCACTGATCGACAAGTACTACGCCTCACAGCCGGAGCTGCGTGAAGTGCTGATAGTGCACAGCCGGCAGGTTGCCGACCGCGCCTTGAGCATAGTGGACAAGCACCCTGAATGGCTGGCGGACAGGCAGTTTGTGGAAGAAGCCGCCATGCTTCACGACATAGGCATCATCTACTGCCATGCCCCCAAGATACACTGCATGGGCACACACCGCTACATAGAGCACGGCTGGCTCGGAGCCGAACTGCTGCGCAAAGAAGGCCTGCCGCGCCACGCTTTAGTGGCAGAGCGCCATACAGGGTCTGGCATAACCCTCGAACAGGTAATACGCGACGAACTGCCCATACCGGAGCGCGACTACTGCCCCGTCTCAATTGAAGAGAAGATAATATGCTACGCTGACAAGTTCTACTCGAAGACCCACCTCAACGAGGAGACACCCGTCACACGCGTGCGGCAGAAACTATGGATGTACGGACATGACGCCATACTCCGGTGGAACGCATTAGTTGAACTTATGGCTGAAGCCGATTGACAGCATCTCCTTGTATTGTATCTTGGCCTTCTCGTCGCCTGCAAGGATGACCGTATTGTCGTAACGCGGGTGCAGGGACAGGCGTGCAGAGAGGAAACGGTTGATGATAAAGTTGCAGTCGGTCTGCCAGTCAATCTCCACGCGCTTGTAGTTGGTATAGAGATAGAACTCGGTCTCCAGGGCTATCTCACGCAGCGGCTGCCACTTCCACTTGACACGCAGGCTGCTACCAACGTCGTTCAGGATGTTCTTGCCTTCCTCTATACCGAAGCTCTTGACATTGACGCGCTCGTCGCTGTAAAGGGCATAAATCATCTTGTACGACAGCGGCGAGAACATTATGCTCAGGCCCTTGACGGGCTTGTAGTCAAGACCGAGGTCGAGATTGAAGCGTATGGGGGTAAGGAACGCCGTTTTCACAGTCTGGGCATTGGTGTTCCATACGCTCCACAACGATGTCTTGAATTCCGCCGAACTGGAGACATAGAGGTTCTTGAACACCTGATAGCCGAACTTGGAGTACAGGCGGAACAAGTCGTCCGTGACGTTGTACTCGCGCAAAGTGTCGCCCGGGGAGTTGGCAACGCCCGTACGCCATTCGCCGAGGCTCTCCCAGAGGATGTTGTTCTTTGTATAGACCACATTACCCTTTGCGAGCATCAACAGGTTGAAGTTGAACTTGTTACCGCCCTGATACCAGTTCTCTGAGGTGTAGTTTTCTGCAAACTGGATCTGCACCAGCGCGTCGGTCCGCCAGGGGCTGAAGATGTTCTTCTTCAGGCGTTTCAGTTCTTCCGCGTCTTCTTGCTTGTCCTTTACTATAGAGGGGGTCAGCTCCAGCGTCTGCACTCCCTGCTGCGCCGTAATCTCCTTAGCCACAGAGTCGCGCATGTAGGCATCGCGTCTGAGCGAGTCCTCGTAGGCTTTCTGCGCACGTTCAGCCGCCAGCAGTATGTCAAGTGAGTCGTTCACGCTCTGCAGCATGGCACGCAACTGCGACTCGCGCTCTTTCAGCACCTGCACCAGCGAGTCGTGGACAAAAGCCTCCCTTTTCTCGAGCGAGTCGCGCTGCAGCGAGTCTTTCACATACAGGTCACGGCTCTGCCTCGCAATCATGTCAAGCAACAAGTCCGCCTCGTTCAGCCCTGCCACCTCCGCCTGCTGCTTGCGCAGCGTGTCGGTCCGCACAGTATAAACAGTATCAGCCGCCTGCTGCCCGAAAGCGGACAGCATAAGCAGCAACAGGAATATCAAGATAAAGCCTCTTTTCCGCATGCCTTTACAATTAAATAAACGCCCCAAATTATGAACGGCAGACTGAGCCACTGGCCCATGTTGAGTAACATGCCCGCCTCGAAGTCCTCCTGGTCGAGCTTGATGAACTCAAGCAGGAAGCGCGTGACAAACACGATAAGCAGGAAAGTGCCGAAGATGAGTCCCTGACGCTTGTAGCACTTCCCCTTCCAGTACATAAGCCACGTCACCACGAAAGCGACCATGCAGTACATCATTTCGTAAATCTGCGTCGGGTGATGGGGCACGGTCTGTCCGTCACGGACAAAGATAAAGCCCCACGGGAGAGAGGTCTCGGTGCCGTAGATTTCAGAGTTCATCAAGTTGCCGAGTCTGATGAGGGTGGCAGTAATGCAGACACCTATAACGAGACGGTCGAAGATCCAGACAAGCGAGGTGTTGAAGCGCTTGTCCTTAGAGAAGTGCCGCCTGTTGAGCAGCCATGCGGCAAACATAAGCCCGAAAGCCCCGCCGTGACTGCTGAGTCCGCCCTCCCATATTTTCAGGAGAAGCAGGGGGTTCTCGATGTAGGGGTTGCGGTAGCTGATGTTCCAGGCAAACAGCTGTATGGGGTTGTCGGTGAGGTGCCACTCGTAGAACCAGCAGTGGCCGAGCCTTGCGCCAATAATGACCCCAAGAGTCATGTAGATGAAGAGTTTGTCGGTCCAGTCTTCGGGACAGCCTTCGTTCTTATAGAGCCGGAGCTGGATGAGGTAGCAGAGGTAGATTCCCACAGCCCAGAGCAGCCCGTACCACCTTATACCTCCGTCGCCGAAGTGGATGAGTATGGGGTCGGCGTTCCATGTTATGTAGTCAAGTATCATATTCCCCAGTTAAGTTTTGCTTTGAGCGAGTGTATGAAGTCTTTTTCGCCGGTCTGCACAAGCTTGATGGTGTAGTTGGCTTTCTCGACATGCAGGCGTATGTTGTCGGTGAAGATCTGGCTTCTGCCGTCCACGCTGACCATATAGCCTCCGTTCCTGCTTCTGACCACCATGTCGATGACCTTGTCGTCCGGGACTACCAGCGGGCGGACGTTAAGGCTGTGCGAGGCTATGGGCGAAAGGAGTATGCCTTTGGTCTGCGGCATCATCAGCGGCCCTCCGACACTCAGGTTGTATGCGGTGCTGCCTGTTGCGGTGGCGATGATGAGCCCGTCCGCCTCGTATGTGTGCAGCAGTTCGCCGTTGAGGCGCGTCTCGATGCTTATCATACTGCTCAGTCCCTGCTTCATTACGGCTACCTCGTTAAGTGCGTTGGGGGCAGTGATGCGGTCCCTTTCGGACGTGGTGACGGTGAGGAGAGGGCGCTGCTCGATGGTGTAGTCGCCGCGTATGAGCTGGTCCATAATCTGGTCCACGTCCTGCGTCTGCACCTCGGCGAGGAAGCCCAGACGGCCGCAGTTGATGCCGAGGATGGGGACATTGCTACGCCCTATGGCGGCGGCGGTGGTCAGGAAAGTGCCGTCACCTCCGACCGAGAGAGCGAAATCGACAGGCTCCTGCCCGCTTTTCAGGTCTTCGTCCTCGCGCGGATACACGTCATAGTGCCTCATATTAAGCTCCTGACGCAGCTCCTGCGAGAGGAGAACCTCCACATTGCGCAACTGCATGAACGCCAGCAGGTGCTTGACCTCGCGCAGCGTCTCATCTTTCATCGCGTTTCCGAATATAGCTATTTTCATTGCCTGTTTTGTTTCGCGCTGCAAAGATACAACAATAAACTGACACCTGCAAACAAAAATATGCAGTTTTATTTGCATATTCTGTTTTTTTACCGTATCTTTGCAGTGCAATCCAGTCAGCTACAAATGCATCAGCGGCGAGTGCTGCTGCAAAGAGAGCTGCAAGAAATAAGAGGCAGCGGAAAGAAGCGGCACGGCAACAGCCCGTGTCACTTGGAGTAAAGACAGAAAAAGTACGGCGTGAAGCCGTACTTTTTTCTGTATAAGCAGCATGTGCGGTCAGTCGCGGGCTATCTTGCTTGCACCGACAGCCATCTTCTTTTTCACGACCGGCTTGCCGCTGTAAGTGATTTTGCTTGCTCCGCTTGCCTGCGCCCAGAGCTGTTTGACGGCATTAACCTCCGCCTTAGAGGCGCCGGAGCAGTTGATGTGCACAATCTCTGCCGGAGCGTCCTCCGCATCAAGTTTGGAGGCACCCGACACGAGGTAATGCACCTCGCCAAAAGAGCCGCTCAGACTGGCTTTGCTTGCGCCGGAGAGACTGAGCGACTTGAGGTCTGGCACGGTAATCTCCACGTGCATAGGGCCGAAAGCCTCTTCTCTGCCGCTGATGCGGAGCACACTGTCCTTATAAGTGACCGACACGTCGTTGGTGTCTGCTACAAGTTCCTGCACCGCGCCCTGACGTATGTCCGCGTCCACCGCGCCGGCGATTTCGACAGAATTGAAGAACGGCACAGACAAAGCAGCGGGCACGGCCTGACTGTCGTCATCATGGTCCGGCGAGCTGATTGTTTGAATAAAGTTGGTGCCGCCGCAGTAGCGGGTGCCCTGTTTGCATACGGCGAAGATGAAACATGCCACACTCAACAGCCAGCAGAGCACTATTATTACCCAGAAACGCGCGGCAGGTCCGCGACGCGTGCGCATGTAAGTGACTATGCTTTTGATGATTGCATACAGCGGAAGGAGCACAGCCGCAAGAGCGGTGACGACAGTGAAGAGAGCAAGCCACTTGTTCGCCCCGAAGAAGAGCAGCCCCACCTCCGGCATGAACTCGAGAGCCCCTATGCCAAGCCCTATCGCGCCCAGACTGAGCGAAACAATAATAGCAAGCACAGGCAGGAGAATCTGTATGCCGATGAGCGCAAGAATGACAATGAAGGTGATTTTCAGGACACGCCCGCAGCCGCTACGCTCCGCCGGCGCGGACTTTTTCTCCTTCGGGCGCTTGTTCTCGCCGAACTCCGACGGCTCGCCGATGCGCGCGCGGATATTGCTTATCATCTGAATATCAACCACCTGTATGTTCCTCGCGAAGAGTTCTGACTGCAGGAGTTCGCACACACGCGCTTCAATGTCGGTCATAACGTCCGTGCGCTCGTCAGCGGGGAGGCGCAACTCGATGTCCTGCAGATAGTCACTGAGTGAGTGGTAGGCATCGTTGTCGATGTGGAAGACGATGCCGTTCAAGTTGATTGTACGTGTCTCTTTCATTTTTTGAGTTCTTCTATCATGTTGATTGACTTGCTAATAGATTTCCATTCCGCCTGCAGTTGTCCGAGCAGGAGTCGCCCTGTGTCTGTGAGACAGAAATACTTGCGCGGCGGTCCGGCAGTGCTTTCCTCCCAGCGATATGTGAGCATCCCGTTGTTCTTGAGGCGGGAGAGGAGAGGATAGAGAGTCCCTTCGACGACAAGCAGGTCCGCTTTTTTCAGCGTATCGGCAATGTCGCTCGTGTATGCCTCCTGCCTGTCGATGATGGAAAGGATGCAGTATTCGAGCATTCCTTTCCTCATCTGTGACTTGATGTTTTCGGTCATCACTCTTCAGTCTGTTTTGCGGGCATGAGCAGGATGAGAATCAGATAGAGCAACAGGCCCGGGAAGCCCGCCGAGAAGAGCGAGAGTGCTGCATAAACGACTCTGACGACAGTAGCGTCAATGTTAAGATACTCTGCAATACCGGCGCAAACGCCTGCAAGCATTTTGTTGGTGCTTCTACAAAGTTTCTTTGTTTCCATAGTTATTCCCTTTCTTTGAAATTGTTTGTTAAATTCAGTATATTTCCGAAATCGGGTGCAAAGGTACTACATTTTTTAGAACCTTGCAATACATAGTACTATTATTTTTGCAACTTTTTTTCATATTGGACTGATTTGCAGAGGTGTAGATATGGTAAGATGTGACCTCGGTTTGGGCTATGTGGGGTTATAGTATGGGCTTGGGTTATGGGCTCGGGAGGGCGATATGACCTCGCTGCGGGCTCGGTAGCGGCTCGGCGATGTCGGCTCTATCCTTCGGTTATCTTTCGGTTATCCTTCGGTTAGGACTGCTGAAAGACAATTGATAATTGACAATTCTTATCTCCTTTGGAGAACAATCTTCAGTATGGATATTGCAAAGCTAATGCATATTATCGCAGGGTAGAAGACTGCGTGCTTACTAATCCTATTGTTATTTTTCGCAGGCTGGAAGCCTGCGTACCCGGTGTTGATCGGAGGTATGACGTGCCGCTGATGCTACACGCAGGTGACGAAGTCTTCTATACTTTGTACGGGAATAGAGTCTATATTATTGTTGGCAGTTTTGTATTTTGTGCATTGGTTCTGCACTTTTTTTGTAATAAAATGCTTATTTCTTGCATATTTCAGAAAAAGACAGTAACTTTGCAGCCGAAAGTTGCAAAACAACAAGGAGCAGAACCTCCTTTTTTAGAGAAATTCGATACGCGCACATTATGTAAGCGCATTGTATAATTTCTTTTTGCGCCAGGCAATCGGGCTAAAGCAAACAATAAGAAAAAGAAAACAAACAAAACATAATCAGCCTATGACAAAATAACAGTCTAACAAAGACATAACATACAAAGCGGTTTGCTTTATTTGGGAGTTTCCCTCAATACTTCGACACTATTGAAACAAACTCTCCCTAAATATTGCAGAACGTTCACGTTTTTGACGTGGATTATTCTGTATAAATTTTATTGGAGAGTTTTGGGAGTCGAAGCCCGAGGGAACTCAATAAAGAGAAATAAAAACAGGTGGTCCACGCTTTTTGTATGTATTGCATCCAGCGATGCAGTTGTCTGCTAAATCAGGAGAAGAGGCCGCCAACGGAGTAAAGCCGAAAAGCCGTATTAAGAGTAGGCACAAAAAAATAATCAGACATGAAAACGAAAAAAATAGCAGCCATATTGCTATGCACGACAGTACTTTTAGGCACCGGCATCATCTTAAACAGCTGTAACAAACATGATGATGAACCTGAAAGTGAATGGAACAATAACAATGATGACAATGGTTATAACAACGGAAACAATAATGGAGGAAACGACAACGGCGGAAGTGACAATGGAGGTAATGACAATGGAGGCGAAAGCGGAGCCCTTAGCGCCCCCACAGGCTTCAATGCTTCGCAAACATCGTCATACGTAAAACTGACATGGAATGCAGTGAGAGGTGCTTCAGGATACTATGTTGGTCGCTCTATGAGTCCTTCAGATGACTATAGCATCATTGCAAAAACGACTTCTACAAGTTATTCAGATTATGAAGTCACCAGCGGAAATACTTATTATTATGCCGTTACAGCCCTGAACTCCTCAGGCGCTTATGGAGAATTAGCGACAACAGCTATCACATTCAAAGGTGATGGAGGAAGTAACAACGGAGGAAACAATGGAGGAAACAACAACTCTACAGTCTCTGCTCCGACCGGTGTGACAGCCATCAACGAAGGTAGTGCCATGGTGCCGAACATCGTTATCAGATGGAATGAAGTAAGCGGAGCCGCTTCTTACAAAATCTATCGTTCTTCATCAGCCAATGGAAGTTACAGCCTAATTGGAACCAGAGAATACGGTATGACCGTCTATGGCGACCAAAATCCATTAAACGGGACGAACTACTACAAAGTCAGTGCTATAAGCAGTAGCGGCAAAGAAAGCGAAAAAAGCGCGTATGCGAGTGCCACTTACGAAAAAGATGCGGTGTCCCCTTGCCCTCCATCTCTCACAGGAACTGCCACATCAACACAAATAACAATGAGATGGTCATATAGCACAAGCAACGGATGCGGAAAGCCGACTAAAGTTACCGTGAAAGTATATAATCCCATGGGAGGGCAATGGGCGGAAATGGAAACATTGTCTGCATCCACTACTTCTTACAGTTTTGCATTTGGCATGTGGGCAGATTCTGAGGGTTTCGTGAAAATGGGAATCCTTGTAGAAAATGATTACGGCACTGCGGCAAAACAAATCATTTACAACTACAAGACAAAGAAATGGTATTAATAACTATTCCGTTCTTTATCAAAGAAAACAATTCCCCTGTCAAGCAAAATTGGCAGGGGTTTTGCTTTCCTCAAAATTCTCATGCCGGATATTAGCAAGTGCACCACAGACGTGGTGCACTTGGATATTGTCTGAAACTTAATGTCAGGCGAAGAAACGCTCTGAGAAGAGCATGGGTTAGCCGGTGTAGCAGCGTGGTTACTTAACGCAGTTGATGCCTATTTGGCGGAGTGGCGCGGCTACTTGGCGTAGTTGATGGCGCGGGTTTCGCGTATGACGGTGACTTTGACCTGTCCGGGATAGGTCATCTCGTCCTGTATGCGCTTGGCAAGGTCGAAGGAGAGAAGCTCGGTGTCCTTGTCGGAAATCTTGTCCGCTCCGACTATGACGCGCAACTCACGGCCCGCCTGCAGTGCATAGGTTTTGACGACACCAGGGAAGGACATGGCGAGGTTCTCAAGGTCGTTGAGACGTTTGACGTAGGTCTCGACAATCTCGCGGCGTGCTCCAGGCCTTGCTCCGGAAATAGCATCACAGGCTTGCACGATAGGTGCGATGAGCGTTTCCATCTCGCACTCGTCGTGGTGCGCTCCAACAGCATTGCAGATATCGGGTTTCTCGCCGTACTTTTCGCAGAGTTTCATGCCGAGAGCGGCGTGCGGGAGTTCCTCCTCGTTCTCTGCGACTTTGCCTATGTCGTGAAGCAGTCCGGCACGGCGCGCCTTCTTGGGGTTGAGCCCGAGTTCGGCAGCCATGACAGCACAGAGATTGGCCGTCTCACGCGAGTGCTGCAGCAGGTTCTGCCCATAGGAGGAGCGGTACTTCATTTTGCCGACGAGACGTATGAGCTCGGGGTGCAGTCCGTGGACACCGAGGTCGATAGTGGTGCGTTTGCCGGTTTCTATAATCTCGTCCTCGACCTGCTTTGTGACTTTGGCGACGACTTCCTCGATGCGTGCGGGGTGTATGCGTCCGTCCTGGACGAGCTGATGGAGAGAGAGCCGTGCTATTTCGCGGCGCACAGGGTCGTAGCCGGAAATGGTGATAGCCTCGGGCGTGTCGTCCACCACAATCTCGACCCCTGTAGCCGCCTCGAGAGCGCGGATATTGCGTCCTTCGCGCCCGATGATGCGTCCTTTTACCTCGTCGTTGTCGATGTGGAAGACAGAGACGGCGTTTTCTGCCGTGGTCTCGGAAGCGATACGCTGGATGGTCTGTATGATGATTTTCTTCGCCTCTTTGTTGGCAGTGAGGCGTGCGTCGTCCATAATCTCGTTGATGTACGCCATAGCGTCGGTTTTAGCCTCGTCCCTGAGAGCTTCCACGAGCTGTTTTTTGGCTTCGTCAGCCGAGAGCCCCGAAGCCTGTTCGAGCCGCGCCTGCGCCTGTTTGTGGAGTTTGTCGGTTTCCTGCTGTTTGAACTCGATGGCTTTCTGCTGCTGCTCGATGTGCTGGCTGCGCTGGCTGAGCTCGTTCTGCGAGCGCTGGAGCTCGTTCTGCGAGCGCTGCAGTTCGCCCTGTTTCTGATTGAGCTGCTGCTCGCGCTGGTTGAGCTGCTGTTCGCGCTGCTGCTTGCGCTGCTCGTCCTGGCGCATCTGTTTGTCATGCTCCTGCTTGAGTGCGATGAACTTCTCTTTAGCCTCGAGCAGTTTGTTCTTCTTTATGACTTCCGCCTCTTCCTCCGCCTTTTTGATGATGCCGGAGGAGGCGTTTTTGAAATAGAAATAGCACAGTCCAGAGCCGATAAAGAATGCTGCGAGCCCGACAAGGACCGGAATAAGTATATGCATAGTTTTATTGTTGTTTATAGTCTGTGTCAGAGGCAGCTATAGCCTCTTCAAGCAGAGTGTTCATTTCTTTAAGTTTCTCCTCTACGGGGGCGATGTTTTTCTCCCGTGCGTCGTTTTGCAGGTTTACCCCGATGTGCAGTGCAACATACATCCAGAGCTGCTCTACTGAAAACTGCGGGTAGCGTTTCCTGTAGTTCTGGAAACTTCGGTTGAGCATCTTTGCCGCCTGCCTATAGACCGCTTCTTTGTCGCTGTCAATATTGAGCGCGACGGTGTGCGCGTCGAGGTGCAGAGTGATATGCTGCTTGTTCTGCGTCACTGCTTCAGAGTCTGCTCCACCCGTTCCACGAGCGAGATGATGTAGTTTATTTGCTGCCTTGCCTTCTCGCGCTGGGCTTCGTCGCCGAGCAGACTCATAGCAGTCTGCAGATGTCTGTTGCGCCGCCGCAGAGTGACAAGTTCGGTATGTGTCTGCATAATCTCCTGGCGCTGGTCCTCGTTCAATTTGCGCAGGCGCTCAATCTCCTCTTTCTGCAGGCGGTGCTGCAGGAGAAGAGAGCGTATATTCTGCTCAAGTTGTTCAAGCGACTGCATTCCGGAGGGGGGTGTATCAGAAGGCGTATCCGACTCCGAGTCCGAGGACAGCCTTGAACTGCACGCGTTCAGCCATGTTGCCTTCCTTATCGGCGATAAGCACTCCGTTGTAGTACTTGAGGTCGGTGGAAAGTGTGACATTGAGGCACTTGAGGAACTGGTATGAGACAGCGACCGTCCAGTCCACATCGAAGTTACCGAAGCGCTGGTTGTTGTCGCGGTATTTCCAAGCCATGTTCTCGAGGTCGATGGAGGGGTCTTCTTTCTGCTTGTCAATCATCCAAGCCTCGGTGTAGATGCCGTCGTTGTAGGTGTAGAGTTTGGTTTTGTCCCAAGCATAGGGAGTGAAGAGGCTGAGGGTGGTTATAACCTTGAGGTCCTTGTAGGTGTAATTGACTGTTCCTTTGAGGTTAAGACCGAGCGATGCTTTGGCGTTGGTATATCGTTTCTCGTAGCCTTCGCCCTTCTGTACATAGGACCATGTGCCGTATTTTTCGCGCAGTTCGTCGCGGATTCCTCCGTTGCCGTCAGCATCAACAGCATACTGGTCGGCGAAGCGTTTCTGGAGCGCGTCGCTGACATAAGCGGTGGTGATACGTCCAGCTACGGGAGAGAGGTAAACAGAGAAGATGTTGTTGGGCTTCCAGTCAATACCGACTGAGATGTCGGTGTAAGAAGGAGCGAGGATGTTAGAGATGACAGGGTTGAAGTCGGGAGTGCCGGTGTATGTGCGTCCGAGGTCGAACTGCGTTTTGAAACCCGCCTGTGCGGTGAGATACCATGTGGGGTGGAACGCCCAACCGAACTTGGTGTTGAAGTCAAGGCGGTCGCTTGATTTCTGGAACTTGTCGTATTTCTGGTCAAGGAAACTGAGTCCGTACTCGACATCGAGGTTGGTTTCCCAGCTGAGGTTGTTCTTGTCGTAGAGGAGGCGCACCTTGCCGAAAGCGACACCGTTGAGGTTGTTCACACCACCGGCAGCCCAATTGACAAGCCCCGTGGCACTGGCATTAAGTCCGACAACACCCGACCACTGCCAGTCTTTCTTTTCGGGTTCGGCTTTTTCATCCTGGGCAAAGAGAGCCGATGAGAATACGGCACAAGCCAAAAGAACGAAATATTTGGTTTTCATAACATTAAAAATTTATTTGTTTAATTTAACAATGTTTTTTATTTTATAATTCTGTTTGTCAATATATTCATAATTCAGTCTGTCAATATTGTGCCGCGTCATAGATGCGGTCGGCCGTGTCGCTGCCTGCGAGTTTCTCGATGAGGCAGAAAGCGAAGTCGCTGCTCAGTCCGGGGCCTTTGGCAGTGATGATGTTCTGCGACTCGACGACGAGTCCGCCCACGTAGCTTTCCCCGAGCGCGTCTTCACAGCCAGGGTAGCAAGTAGCCTGTTTGCCTTTCAGGATACCGAGTTTGCCCAGTACGGCCGGTGCGGCGCAGATGGCGGCGATGAGTTTGCCCTCGCCGTTATGCTTGCAGAGCAGGTCGCACAAGAGTGCGTTAGCGTCAAGCCGTGTCTGCCCGCCGGGGAGGATGAGCGTCTCTGCATCAGAGAAGTCGATGTTCTCGATGAGTCCGTCGGCCTCGACAGCAATGTTGTGTGCGCCCTGCACCATAGAAATGCCGGTGATGCTGACAGTGGTAAGACTGATACCTGCTCGACGCAGGAGGTCAATTGTTGTAACGGCCTCGATTTCCTCAAATCCGTTGTCAAGGAACAGATAATTCATAAGTATAAGATTTTTGTCGGTAGGTTGCTTTGTTGTTATCTGAATTTGAATATATAGGTGATGGAGCCCATTTGTTTGTCGGGGCGGTCCACAGAGCTGAACTCGGCTTTGTACGCTGCTTTGACTGCAATCTGCTTAGTGGTTTCGTCAGAGACTGTTGTTCCTGCTCCGACACGCGCCTGAATGACTTTGCCGGCGGCATCGACGGTGATGTTGACCACCACTTTTCCTTCCTGCCTGAAGTCTGCCGAGGGTTTGGGGAGCGAGCCCCGCAGCTGCCGTCCGTCGAGGCTCCAGCTGTTGCCACCGCTTATGCCGTGGCCTATGGGATTGCCTTTTGTGTCAGAGGAAGCAGACTCACGGCTGTCGCCCTGCGCTCCTTCGGGAGAGTCGGTGTTGCCGAACAAAGCCCCCATCTGTGCAGCCTTGTCTTTGGCAGCCTGCTCTTTTGCCCGCTGCTCGGCGAGAGCTTTTTCGCGTGCTTCCTGCTCAAGACGCTCGCGTTCACGCTGCTCGGCTTCACGTTTGCGCTGCTCCGCCAGTGCCTGCTCCTGCTGTTTGCGCTGCTTCTCCTGCTCTTCGCGGAGTTTGACATCGTAGTCGTCCTCCTGCGTGAGGAGGTTGTTGTCGGACGGAGCGGCAGCGGGAGGCGGAGGAGTAACAGGCGGCACGGGCTCGGAGACGGGCTCCACCCTGCCCTGCGGGATACCGCCGCCCATGTCGGCAGAGCCGAAAGAGACCTCTATGCCTTCGTCCTCTTCGGGGGCGGGAACGCCTATCGTGACAAACCACAACAGCAAAAACAGAAGCAGCATCACCCCTGCGGTGATGACGGAAGCCTCGGTATGTGACTGTGTTTCGGTCTTCATTTCCTGGTTGCTATAACAAGTTTCATCTTATGCTGGTTGGCTATGTCGAGTACGTGGACGACCTCTTTGTAGGCGATGTCCTCGTCTGCATGGAGTGCGATGTACATAGCAGAGTCCTGCTGCTGGACGGAGGAGAGGTAGAGCTCGAGGTCTTCCTGATTGATTTTCACGGGTTTCTCTCTGCCGAGCGCGACAGAGTAAGTGCCGAGATTGTCGATAAAGACTTTAGCCACGACCTGCTTTGTATTGGTTTTCGCCCTTGCCTGGGGGAGGTTGATTTTGATGTCGTTAGGCGAGGACATAGTGCTTGCCATGACGAAGAAGAGCAAGAGCAGGAAAATGAGGTCGGTCATGGAGGACATTGCGAAAGTCGCCTCCACGCGGTTTCTGCGTTTGAGTGCCATAGTAGAGTTGTGTTATGCCGGTTCGTTGAGCAGGTCCATAAACTCCATAGTGCGTCCTTCGAGCTGCCGCACCACACCGTCGATGCGTGCGACGAGGATATTGTAGGCGAACATGGCAAGGATACCGACGATGAGGCCTCCGATGGTGGTCACCATAGCCTGATACATGCCTTCGCTGAGCGCGCTCATTTCAATAACTCCGCTTGCGTTCTGCGCCATGTTGTAGAAAGTCTGCACCATACCGAGGACAGTGCCGAGGAAGCCCAACATAGGAGCTCCGGCAGCGATAGTGGCCATGATGACAAGTCCTTTCTCCAGTTTACCGACTTCGAGGTTGCCGACATTTTCGACAGCGACCTGCACGTCCTGCATAGGCCGTCCTATACGCGTGATGCCTTTTTCCACCATGCGCGCGGCGGGTGTGTCGGTGGAGCGGCAGAGGTTCATGGCAGAGTCGATTTTGCCCTCGTGGATATAGTCTTTAATCCTGTCCATGAACGACTTGTCCTCCTGTTGTGCTTTGCGCAGCACGACCATGCGCTCCACAAACAGATAGACGGCTCCAGCCAGGAGCAGGGCGAGGATAATCATAATCCATCCGCCGTATTGCGCCATGGTCCAGAGGTTCATAGACTGGCCTGTAGTTTCTCCCATAACGGCCAACGAGTCGGCCGCAGCAGTTGTTTCAATCTGAAAAAGCATAGTTTTATTAGTTTGTTTTATTGTTTATGTGTTCTGTATATTCAATAGTGCGCCACGCGAGCGGCGGGTTATTTGCCGAGGCAGGCTCTGTAGCGGCTTATGGTTTCCTTCATGCCGAAATAGAGCATGTCGGCGATGACCGCCTGGCCGATGCTGACCTCCGCCGTCCAGGGGAAGGCACGGACGAAGTCGGTGAGGTTATGCAGATTAAGGTCGTGCCCTGCATTAAGCCCCAGCCCCAGTTCGCGCGCTTTTTCGGCAGCGGGGCGATAGAGTTCTATCGCTTTCTGCGGGTCAGCGGGATAGAGCTCCGCGTAGGGGCCGGTGTAGAGTTCGACACGGTCGGCACCCGCTTTGTGCGCATACTCCACCATCTCCGGGTCAGCGTCCACGAAGATGCTGACTCTTATGCCCGCCGCTTTGAACTTACGGACGAGCGTAGTGAGTTTGGCGAGGTGGGTGCGTGTGTCCCATCCGTGGTTGGAGGTGAGCTGGTCGGCCGCATCGGGGACGAGTGTGACCTGCTCGGGGCGGATGTCAAGCACCAGCTCCACGAAAGGCGGCTCGGGGTTGCCCTCGATGTTGAGCTCGGTAGTGACCAGAGGCCTCAAGGCATAGACATCGGAGCGGCGTATGTGCCTTTCGTCAGGGCGCGGGTGCACCGTAATGCCCTCTGCCCCACACTTTTGCGCCTCAACAGCAAACGCTTCCACGTCAGGTGTGTTGCCGCCCCGAGCGTTGCGCAAGGTGGCTACCTTGTTAATATTGATGCTTAATCTTGTCATAATATTATGCACTGCATTTTATACCTTTGCACAAATTACGCTGCAAAGTTACAATAAAAAATCGGGACCTGCAAGCAAAAGTGATTTTATTTTTTCGGCAGGGTGCTTTTTGTGTGCTTTCGGGCGGTCTGCCACGTGGAATTGAGGGGGGGCCAAAGGCAGGTAAGGGTGTAATCAGGGCAGGGTGATGACGGGAGAATCACCTACTAATCACCTACTAATAACCTACTAATCACCTACTAATCACCTACTATCTATAGTCGAAAGTCAAAAGTCGAAAGTCGAAAGCCTAATTAGTCAATAGGCGAAAGGCGAAGGTCGAAAGCCTAATTAGTCGAAAGGCGAAAGGCGAAGGTCGAAAGCCTAATTAGTCGAAAGTCAAAAGTCGAAAGTCGAAAGCCGGATTAGTCTATAGTCGAAGGTCAAAAGTCGAAGGTCGAAAGCCTAATTAGTCAATAGTCGAAAGGCGAAAGGCGAAGGTCGAAAGCCTAATTAGTCAATAGTCGAAAGGCAAAAGTCGAAAGTCGAAAGCCGGAGTAGTCTATAGGCGAAAGGCGAAGGTCAAAAGTCGAAAGGCGAAAGGCGAAGGGCGACAGGCGAAAGAGAGGGAGGAGGAGAGATAAAAAAGCCCCTGCTTAACGGCAGGGGGCGGAAACGGGAAAATCGAAATAGGTGTCGGGGTACGGCTCGTCGGCCAGAGTGAAGTGCCACCACTCGGAGTCAATGGGCTCAAAACCGTGTTTGAGCATTGCATTGCGGAGAATGAGGCGGTTGGTGCACTGCATGTAGGTCAGACGGCGGTAGTCGGGATGACTCTCCTCGCCGAACCAGTCGAAAGGAGTGCCCATGTCCAACTCTTTGCCAGTAGCCACCTCGACAAGTGTGAGGTCCACCGTAGAGCCCCGAGAATGACTTGAGCGCGCGTAGATATAGCCCTGCTCAAAGAGCACACTCTTGTCCACCATGGGATAGAAGACGGCTTTCATGGCCGTGTCCTGCAAGTTCTCCGCCCAGCGGATAAAGTGATTGACAGCACGTTGCGGACGATAGGTATCCCAGATCTTGAGCCTGTATCCCTTCGCCTTCAGCTCGTCGCTGACCACGCGCAGGGAGTCCGCAGCGCGGCGCGTCATAAGGGCAACGGGCTGCTCGTAGCCGTCGATGCGGGAGCCGACGAAATTGTAGGTGCTGTAATAGCGTATTTCGAGAATGGCATCGGGCACGACATCCGTCACAAGCGTGAAGTCGGACATGTCCATTACGGGGTCAAGCGGCGCGCTCTGCCGAGAGTCCTGCCTGCAGCAAGCGGCACAGGCAAGTGCCGCAAACACAAAAAGAATGAGTTTCTGCATATTGTATAGTTTTAATTATCAGTCTTCTGCATGAGTCCGTGCTTTTTGACGGCCTTGCCAAGCATGGTGAGGAAGTCGCGTCGGAAGTCGTCGTAGTTGTCAGGGTGCAGGGTGCCCATAGCATCAATGCGCCCCTCTTCGAAGCTCAGATTCAACTGGAACCACTCGCTGTTGGCGTAGTCCTCCGCCGTGGCCTCATAGTCCATCCAGTTGGTGAGTCCGTATTTCCTGACCAGCCGCGCAAAGCCCTTCCAGTCAATCTCATTGTCCGGCACGACAGTGCAGCAGGAGAACTCGCCGACGGGGAAAAAGTCGCCGCTGCAGGAGCGGACCCGCACCTCGTAGTTGTACTGGCGGATACCCTGTCTGGAAATCATGACTTCGTACCTGTCACTGCCCGAACTGCCACTCTGAATGAAGTTGGCCATGATGAAAGTGGGTTCGCCAGACACGCCTTTCTCTATTTTCTTTTGGCGCGCGACGGCATACAGGCGCTCGCAGCAAGGCTCAAAGAGGCGCTGCAGGTCATCGGAGAAGTCCCTAAAGCCGGCAGGGAAATCGTTCATTCCGTGAGCATTAACTGTCTTGCCGTTAGCGTAAGTGATATATAGAGAAAAACCGCTGCCGTCGCTGACAAAGCGATTGACCTTGTCAAAGCCATTGTAGCGCCTGACATTGTGCTTAACACAGAGTTCCTCCAACGCGCGGACGAAATCGGAGCCGACAGTGTCGGTTATCTCGCCGTAGTCATAGTGACGCATATCCTCGACAGTGAGCGTAGCCGTCCCGTCGTCCGCCACACGGACAGTGTAGGTGTGGGTATTGCCGCCTATGGTGCCGTCAAAATGATAACTGAAACTTCGGATACGGGCATCGTTGTCCGAGACTGAATTGCCGGCACAGGACAAAAAAGAAAATACACCAGACATAAGCATAACAGCTGCAGTTCGTGCAAAAATATGTAGTTTCATAACAAAGCTTCGTGCGTTATTCCCTGTTGTGCCGGATGTGTTGTCAGAGCAGTTTCCGCATTTCAAGCACCGTGCTGTCAAACATCTGCCTATAGGCAGCAGGGACAGGTTCGGAGGGAGGGCTAATCATCTTGAGCGGGTCAACAGGCGTGCCGTTTTTCCAGACGCGGAAGTCGAGGTGCGGTCCGGTGGAACTGCCCGTAGAGCCCACATAGCCAATGAGTTGTCCCTGGCTGACACGCTGCCCGACCGCCAGCCCTTTGGCATAGCCCTGCAGGTGCAGGTAGGCTGTGGTGTAGGTGGAGTTATGGCGAATCTTGACCGTGTTTCCCCCGCCGCCGTGGTAGGCTTTGAAGATGACCGTGCCGTCGCCGATGGAGACGACAGGCGTACCTGCAGGCGCAGCATAGTCCACGCCCGTGTGCGGGCGCACGACCTTATATATCGGGTGCCTGCGCGCATACGTGAAGCGGCTGGAGATGCGTTTGTAGTTAAGCGGGGCCTTGAGGAAGGCTTTCTTCAAGCTGTTGCCGTCAGCGTCGAAGTAGCCGCGAAAAGGCTTGCCGGCAGGCGCAAGAGTGTCAGCGTCGAACCAGAACGCCTCCTGCCACTTCTTGCCGTGGTAGAAGTCGGCGGCATAGATGCGGCCAATGCCCACGCGGGTGGAATCGACATAAAGTTCGTCGTACACGACCTTGATGGAGTCGCCTTTCTGGAGGCCGAAGAAGTCGATGGTCCAGGCATATATCTCGCTCAGCTCCAGGGCAAGTTCGACAGGGAGGTTGTTGCCCGCCATGGCGTTCCAGAGACTGGACTGAATGACGACCTCGGCATGTTTAGGAGCAGACTGAAGCTGTTTTTCGTGCCTCTCAACGTGGATAGAGTCGGTGAGGTGAAGCACAACCGCCTCACGCAGCGAAGGCTTGTAAACCATGAAACACAAGCGCTTCACGCCCGCCGTATCGCGCTGACTGAGAAGCAGATACTCCTTGCCTGCGCGGAGGCTGCGCACGTCGAACTCGCTCTTGGGTATGCGGGATATGCCAGAGACCTGCTGCGCAGTGGCCCCGCCGCGCGTGAGCAGTCCGCCCAGCGTCTCGCCGTCCTTAATGCGGCATGTGTCAATAAGGAAAGAATCAACGGGGAGCCCGTACTCGTAACGCACTGTGTATCCTTCCTTTATGTCTTCTATAGAGCCTTTCTGCCCTTGATTTTTATGTGTACAGCCAGCCACAGCCAGGAACACTGCCGCAGCCCCAAACAGCCGGAATAAAGAAGTCATCATGCCTTTGCTTTTTGTGGATATTTGCGGAACCAGGAGCCGATTTTGAGGCGGAAGACGCCCAACAACGCCTCGGAGAAGATGCCTCCGGACATTTTGCTTGTGCCCAAGACCCTGTTTACGAAGACAATAGGCACTTCGACGATTTTGAAGCCGCACTTGTAGGCAGTGAACTTCATCTCAATCTGGAAGGCATAGCCTTTGAAGCGTATCTTGTCCAGTTCGATGGTCTCGAGGACCTCGCGCCTGTAACACTTGAAGCCGGCGGTGGTGTCGCGGATATCAACGCCCAGGACGGTGCGCACGTACTTGCTGGCGAAATAAGACATGAGCACCCTGCCCATCGGCCAGTTGACCACGTTCACGCCGTTGATATAACGGCTGCCGATAGCCACGTCCGCCCCTCCGTTGGCGCATGCGTCATAGAGTTTGAGCAGATCCTGCGGGTTGTGGCTGAAGTCGGCATCCATCTCGAAGATGTAGTCGTACTTGTGCTCTATAGCCCACTTGAAGCCGCATATATAAGCCGTGCCCAGCCCCTGTTTGCCCTGCCTCTCGACGATGAAAAGGCTCCCTTTGTGCCTGCCCTCCATCAGGCTCTTGACAATGGCGGCCGTGCCGTCGGGCGAACCGTCGTCAATAACAAGCACATGGAAATCAAGAGGAAGCGCACGCACAGCATCGATGATGGCTTCTATGTTCTCCTTTTCGTTGTAAGTAGGAATTATAACAAGGCGTTCCATAGGCACTCAGTATTCGGTTATTATGTTGTCGTTCAGCGTATAGACAGGACTCGGCGTGAGCCGGTCGAGCGTGCGCATAAAATAGTCCTCGCCGAGGACGTAGCCCTTTCCGCTGAGAGCATCACGGACAGTCCGGAAGGCCAACTCGGGGTCGTTGTTCTCCTGCGAGAGGTGGCAGAGGAAGATGTTGCGCAACCCGTCGTGGAAGTTCTCGGCAAGCATGCGTCCGCAAGTGACGTTGCTCTGGTGGCCGCGAGGAGAGAGGATCCGCTCTTTGAGGTAGGTGGGGTAAGGGCCGTTAAGGAGCATCTGCTCGTCGTGGTTGGCCTCGATGACGATGTGGTTGGAGGTCCGTATGGCCTCCGCCATCATGGGGTTAGGCTCGCCGCAGTCGGTGGCAATCATGAACTGCTGGCCGAAGGCGCGGATGACGTAGCCGAGGCAGTCGGTGGAGTCGTGGCTGATGCCAAAAGTATTGAACTCCATTCCCGCATACTCGAAGGGGACACCTTTCTCGAAGAAGCATCTGGACGTGCGCAGTTTTTCCCTCACGCCGTAGTTGCGGTCAATCCCCTCATGTATGGCGGCAGTAGTGTAGATAGGCAGGTGCACGCGCTCGCCGAGGGTGCCTACAGCGCGTATGTGGTCGGCATGGTCGTGCGTGATGAACACGCCGCAGACATTGCTGAAATCCATGCCCATCTCGCGCAGGTGCTTCTGTATAGTGCGCGCGGAGATACCCGCGTCAATGAGTATTCCTTTTTCGCGTGTACCAAGATAATAGCAATTACCGCTGCTTCCACTCGCGAAACAACAAAATATCAATCTGTTCTCCGCCATATTTTTGTTTCAACCCGCAAAGATAGTCTTTTTTTGTGACATCTGCAAAAAAAAGTGCAAAAAAAGCCCCAAAAACGCGACTATTCAAAAAAAATACAAAAAAATGCAAAAAAAATGCAGAAAAATTTGGTGGGTTCAAAAATTTGCCGTACCTTTGCACCCGCTTTTGAAAAGCAAGGGCGCTTAGCGCAGCTGGTTTAGAGCATCTGCCCTACAAGCAGAGGGTCGGCGGTTCGAATCCGTCAGCGCCCACAAGAAAAGAGACTGAAATCCGGTCTCTTTTCTTTTTTTGTTTTCCCGCGCAGGTCTTGCACGGCTATTATGCGGGCTGCCGTGCCACTCCTGACACGCAGACGGGCGGATGGCTCAACGGATGAAGTTCATCAGGGTGACACACTCATGCTCAGGTTTCTCCTGACTTTGCAGAGCCTTCAGCAGACAAGCCATATTGCGCGCCATGGTGCGCATGGTCTGCATGCCCTCCGCATCAAGAGCAGCCTCGCCTTCGGCACGCCCATAGACGATATTCCAGTATTGGGAAGTGACGATAGGCATATTGAGCAGCTGGAACGGCATGAGCATGGTCTGGAGCGCCGCAGTTGCCCCGCCGCGTCTGCACACCGCCACCGCTGCAACAGGTTTGCCGCTAAAAGATGCACCAGCGGAATATAACATTCTCTGTATAAGCGACATCAAGGCACCATTAGGCTGACCATAATAAACGGGCGACCCGACAATAAGGCCGTCGCAGCCGCTCATTTTTTCAGAGATGCGGTTGCAGAGGTCGTCGTCGAACACGCACCTGTTGCCGCCTTTGGCCTTGCAGCTGCCGCAGCCAATGCAGCCCCTCACAGCTTTTGTGCCGATTTGTACTATTTCGGTGGATATGCCGCACTCTTCCAGCACGCGCGCCGCCTCCGACAGTGCCGTGAACGTGTTGCCCGCCTTGCGGGCGCTTCCGTTAATCAGTAAGACTTTCATATTAGTGGTGATTATATTTAGACAGCATGTTTGTTTTTGTCTGCAAAGATAAGCGTTTGTCAGCAAATACGCAAATAAATTGACACAAATTATTTGCATACATCAAAAATAAGCAGTATCTTTGCAGCATGTTTTGCAGATAGATTGAAAGAGCAGTATTTTCGTGCGAGAGCAAAACAGAAGTACAGGCGCAGGTGTGCGCCGCATACAAAATAAATAAAGCATACAGCTACGTTAAAATCGAACCCGAAAAGGTAAGAGCTTGGAGTCTCGAAAACTGGACACTTTCGAACTTATTATTAGACCAAGAACAAGGCTTTTTGCTCACGTTATGACGTGAGCCTTGTTCGGTAGATATTTGGTCTAATAAGGTAGTCCAGAAGTCCTCGAGATTCCAGATTGAAGCAGACAAGCCTCACGTTTTTTGTATGCCTGACAACGGCTTAAGGGTAGCCTAAGGTAGCGTAAGGGTAGCGCAAGGGTAGCTGATTCACAGCTATGGGATAACAAAAGAACAAACTTATTATAAAACGAAGCATGCCGAATTCTTGTGCAAGGCTGGTGTAAGCTCGCTTACGCAACCCGCCGCAGCCAAGATTGGCGACATTCGCAGTGAAAAGGAGAATGCCGAAAATCCGACAAAGAGTAGGCACGACATAAACAACAAAACACTATGAAACACAAGATTCTTTTGACAGGACTGATGCTGTTGCTCGGTCTGACTATTTCCGCCCAAGATAGCGGCACATGCGGCGAAAACCTCACATGGACTTTGGAAAACGGCACGCTGACCATCTCCGGCACAGGAGAGATGACTAACTATGATTGGAACTACGCGCCGTGGTATTCTTATCGCGAGTCTATTACATCTATCTCCATTGCTGACGGCGTGACAAGCATCGGGAGTTATGCTTTCCTTGATTGCCGCAGTCTGACATCTGTCACCATCCCCAACAATGTAACAAGCATAGGAGGTGGTGCCTTCCATAATTGCCGCAGTCTGACCTCTGTCACCATCCCCAACAGCGTGACAAGCATCGGAGAAGGGGCTTTCTATCATTGCAGCAGTCTGACCTCTGTCACCATCCCCAACAGCGTGACAAGCATTGGAAAAGGTGCTTTCTCCAAATGCAGCAGTCTGACCTCTGTCTATATAAGTGATATTGCTGCTTGGTGCAGAATACAGTTTGCAGGTGATTATGCCAATCCGCTTTCCTATGCAAAGCATTTATATGTAAATAATACTGAAATAACAGATTTGGTTATCCCCAACAGTGTGACAAGCATCGGAAACTATGCTTTCTCCGGTTGCAGCAGTCTGACCTCCGTCACCATCCCCAACAGCGTGACAAGCATCGAAGACTATGCGTTCTGGTGCAGCAGTCTGACCTCCGTCCCCATCCCCGAGAGCGTGACAAGCATTGGACGCAGTGCTTTCGAAGGTTGCAGCAGTCTGACCTCCGTCACCATCCCCAACAGCGTGACAAGCATCGGACAATATGCTTTCTACGGTTGCAGCAGTTTGACCTCTGTAACTTGTGAAGCGCAAACTCCAACGTCATTGGGCGATGACGTATTTCCTAATAACATCCCTGTATATGTTCCTTGCGGCACAATAGAAGAGTATAGACAAAGTGAATGGGGAGTTTACAAACTGCAATATCTCCCTTGTAAATATAATGTGTCTGTGATTTTCGATAAGCAGCAAGGAAAGGTTGAACACAATCTCTCAAAGCTTTCAGTCTGTGATGCGTCGTTGGAGATGACTGCAACTCCAAATGATGGTTACAACTTCACACAATGGAGTGACGGCAACACGGACAATCCGCGTATTGTGGAACTGACACAGGACACCGCCTTCACCGCCGAATTCGCAATTGACAGAAGCGGCGCATGCGGCGAAAACCTTACGTGGACGCTTGAAAACGGCACACTAACCATTTCCGGCACAGGAGAGATGACTAACTATGATTGGAACGGCACGCCGTGGTATTCTTATCGCGAGTCTATTACTTCAGTATTCATTGCTGACGGCGTTACAAGCATAGGAAGCTTTGCTTTCTACAATTGCAGCAGTATGACATCCGTCACCATCCCCAACAGCGTGACAAGCATCGGAGAAAGGGCTTTCTACTGGTGCATCAGTCTGACCTCCGTCATCATCCCCAATAGTGTGACAAGAATAGGAGATGCCGCTTTCAGCAATTGCAACAATCTGACCTCCATCACTATCCCAGATGGCGTGACAGACTTAAGAAGGGACACATTCCGTAAATGCAACAAACTGACCTCCGTCACCATCGGCAACAGTGTGACAAGCATAGGAGGATGGGCATTCACAGATTGCAGCAGCCTGACCTCCGTCACCATCGGCAACAGCGTGACAAGCATAGGAAACAATGCTTTCGAGTCTTGCAGCAGTCTGACATCTGTAACCATCCCCCAAAGCGTGACAAGTATAGGAGAATATGCTTTCTCCAAATGCAGTAGTCTGACCTCCGTCACCATCGGCAACGGTGTGACAAGTATAGGAGAACATGCTTTCTTCAGGTGCAGTAGTCTGCCCTCTGTCATCATCCCTAACAGCGTGATAAGCATTGGAGACGGACCTTTTAGTAGTTGCAACAGTCTGATCTTAATAAAAGTGGATGCAGCCAATACAGCCTATTGTGATATAGACGGTGTGCTATTCAGCAAGGATAAGAAAACACTTATCCAATATCCTATCGGCAAAACGGCTGCTTCATACACCATCCCCAACAGCGTAGCAAGCATCGGAGATTGTGCTTTCATGGATTGCAGCAGTCTGACCTCCGTCACCATCCCCAACAGCGTGACAAGCATCGGAGGATATGCTTTCTTAGGTTGCAGCAGTCTGACATCCATCACCATCCCCAACAGCGTGACAAGCATTGGATGGTATGCTTTTTTCGGTTGCAGCAGTCTGGCCTCCGTCACCATCGGCAACAGCGTGACAAGCATAGGAACAGAGGCTTTTCATTGCTATAGTCTGACATCTATTACTTGTGAAGCGGTAAATCCACCTGATTGTGATAGTCCTGTATTTAATAGAGTGGACATTGACATTTATGTTCCTGCCAACAGCATTGATGCATATAAGGAGTCTAAAGAGTGGTGTAAATTCATGGACCATATCAAACCTATTTCCGCAGAAGGGGCGGAACTTCCAGAAGATAAGGTGCAGACAGATGCATCAGAAAACGGCGTTGTGATTGAATGGCCTGCCAGCACAGGTGCGGACACATACATTATCACAATCAAATACAATACTGCTGTCGTTTGTGTTCTGACCTTTGATGCAGATGGGCGGTTGCTTGACATCAGCATCCCGCATGTAGCAGCCCGCGACCGCCGGAATGCAGAAGCGGCACTGCAGACTGTGAAAGGCTGGCAGTACACCATCAAAGGGCTGAACGCCGGGACAACTTACGACTATATTGTCACTGCCAAGAACAGCAGCACAGAATTATACAGCAAGGGCGGCACCTTCAAGACCAAAGGCACGGCAACAGGCATTGAGGAAACGGACGGAGAATCCGGAAAGAACGGATATTCCGGAAGGGACGGCTCTGCCGTGAAGGTGATGCGCGACGGCGTGACGTTCATTGTGATGCCGGACGGCAGGATGTACGACCTGCAAGGCAAGGAAGTGGAATACAGGAAATAAAGACTGTCACCAGAGGCTGCCAAACATTCAGCGGCGCTTTGGCGGTGCAGGAGTGTTGTCGCCACGCTTCTTTTCACGGAGTTTGCGCACGAAATCCAACAGGACAGATGACGGTCTGCCCTGTTGGAGGAAATCGTGTATCATAGTTTCAAGCGCGGCATCGTCCGGCTCGGGAACAGGAGAATGAGTAACAGGAAGCGGGGCTGCCGTGGACTTAGTGACGGGAAAAGAGGCTTTTGCATTGCGCTTAGTTGCTTTTTTGGCAGGCTTTTCAAGCACCGCCTGCAAATCGGACATAGGCGCCTCAAATCCGTTGCGCGCCTGCAACAAAGTGTCAGCCGAAGGAGCATCGTCCTTTTCAAGGACCTGCATCAGGTGAATCTTCTGATGCAGCACAAGGAACAGGTCGGAGAGAAGTGTCTCAAAGTCAGCAGCATCAGCCTTGTTCTTACTGCGGCACGGATGCTCCGCAACATAACCACCTGAACACCGCCAAAAGGCAGGTTCTGGCGGTACTTGTAACGGCGCAAGACCGCATCAACGGCATCCAGCACATCAGCCCTGACCATGCTTATCTCGTCAATGACCAGCATCTCAAGGTGGTAGAGCATGTTGCGCTTACGCTGCGTCATACGCTGCTCGGCGAAGAGCTTGCGGTAGGACTGCGGCGTGGGGACGAGAGTGCGGACCGGAAGCTGGAAGAGAGAATGGATAGTCATGCCGCCGGCATTGATGGCAGCAATGCCAGTAGGAGCCACCACAGCCAAGTTTTTAGGGGACTGCTCACGCAACTTCTTCAGGAAAGTGGTCTTACCCGTGCCTGCCTTGCCGGTAATGAAAAGCGGCCTGCCCGTCTTCAAGGCAAACTGCTCCGCCAAGAAATAGGCATTAAGCTGTGTGTCAGCAACATTGTCGGCCATGACGCGAATAACAGAGTTAAAGCAGATAGCGTCTGCGGAGAAGCGCAATGTCTTCGTGCGTGAGGCAGAGGATGTTGTGAAGGTAAGCTGTCATGCCGCCGAAGTCGCGGTCGATGAGGTCAAGCGTGCTGACAAAGTTCTTGGTGCTAACACCCATAAAAGCCTGAATGACATCCATTTCCTTTTCCCCGCCGCCTTTGGCGACAACATCCTGATTAAGGCGGCTGACCAGCGGGCGATAGGCCTCGTTGCTGAGGTCGAAGTCCTCAATAATGACATCCTTCCCCACCCCGAGAGCGAAGAGGAGAAAAGCCGCTCCCCAGCCTGTGCGGTCCTTGCCCTGGGCGCAGTGCCAGAGAATACCACCGTCTTCAGGCGCCTCGACAATGAGCCGCAGGAAGGTAGCATACTGCAGCTGCGAGAACTCGCTGCAGATGAGGGAAGGATACATGTTGGCCGCCATCAGCTGAACTTCGGGGTAGAAGGAGTAGTTGACAATATGGCGGTCAAGCTCGAAGAAGGCCTCCTGGGGAATAGGCTTGCCCGTCTGCTGCTCCGCGCGCATGTCGATGGTGGGCAGGAGGTAGTGCTCCACCCCATCCATCCTGCGGTCGGGCTGGAACTGCTCCTCTCCGACAGAGCGGAAATCGAAAACGCGGCAGAGGTGATAGAGGTCTTTGAGGCGCTTTACGTCCGCGTCGGCGGCATCGTGGAGATGCGCAGTGCGCAGCAAGCGGCGGGGGCGTATGCGGTGTCCTCCCGCCCCCACGATTCCGCCCAAGTCGCGGGCATTGGCTATATTGTCGAAGAGGATATTCACTTCTCCCTCTTCAGTTTGTCCTCCACACACCCGGCGATGAAGCGCGCCACGTTCTCGACATCAAGGTGACTGACATTGAGGACCAGGTCGTAGTTGCGGGCATCATAGCGGCTCTTTCCGCTGAAGGTTTTGGTGAAGTTCTCGCGCGCCTCGTCCACTTTGTCGATAAGAGCATCGGCGGAGCCCTCGTTGATATTCAGGCGGCGCGCCACATTGCTGCGGCGGAAAGGCTTGTCGGCAATAAGAAAGACCTTGAAGGCATTGGGGTTGTCGCGGAAGATATGGAATCCGGTGCGCCCGAGCACGACACAGGACTCCTGCTCAGCCAGCGAGCGGAGGATGAACTCTTCGTCGTTGTAGAGTTTCTGCGAAGAAATTTCCTCGGCGGGGTTGTCGAAATAACGCGCTTCGCTCCAGACCGTGGCCTGGTGATAGAAGCGTGTGAACTCGTCCCACCATGTCTGTTTTTTGGCTTTTATGGCGTTAATCTCGTCCTCGGTGAGGTTGTAACGCTCCTCAAGCTGTTTGAGCAGGCGGCGGTCATAGAGTTTGACCCCGAGTATTTCCGCCAGTTGCCCGGCAATACGGCGCCCGCCGGTGCCGAACTCGCGTCCGATGGTGACTATAAAACGGTTGTTCATAATGAGAATCAGTTTTTCTTTGTGAAAACGTCGTCAATAAGCGCGACGAACTCTTTGTAGGCGAAAGTGCGGGCAAGCTCTGCGAGTGCATCGGCGAGCCCGCGGTAGTGCCACTCGTGGGAGGCTTTGTCCTTGACATGGAAGATGTTCCAGAGGTCGTCCCCCTTTGTCCGGTAGTCGCGCCAGATGGCCCGCATGTTGCTCAGTTTGTCGCCCATAGCGACAATCTTCGCGTCGTGCGAGGCGTTTTTGAGACGTGTGATGGCAGCAAGTTTGCGTTCGTGCCAGCTGTCTTCCTCGCTCACGCCTTCGGTTAATTGGTCGCTCTCGCTGCGGACAAGGTCGGCGATGCGGTCGCCAAATTCAGCGCGAAGCTGCTCAACAGTGACATCTGTGTCCTCGACAGTGTCGTGCAGGGCTGCAGCGGCAAGAAGCTCCTGGTCGGGCGTGATGGTGGCGACAACAGCCACCGCCTCCAGAGGATGGACGATGTAGGGGAAGCCTTTCCCCCTGCGCTCGGTGTTGCGGTGGGCATTGACGGCAAAGATGATTGCCCTGTCGAGCAGGCCTGTTTCCATGAATTTGTTAGCCATAAAAGACAAGAAGAATAGCGGCAAAGGCTTGGTTAATAGACAGTTCCTTCGAGCATTGCACGAAATTCGGGCATGGGGCGGTGGGTGTCGCGCTCGATAATAAGCGTTTTGAGGCCGGCGAAGATACGCACCTGCCGCATGACATCCTCCATGTCGGCACCCGGGCCGAAGGCGGATAGCGGGCAATCGGGCTCAAGGAAATACTCGCGTGCAAAGGCCTCCCAGAATCGTGCAGCAGTGGCGTTGGACATGTGGTTGACCTCCATAGTCCACTCCTCGCTGTTAAGGCAGCAGCAGAGATAGACCATCCCGAGGTCGAACATGGGATAGCCGTAGCAGAAGTCCCCGAGGTCGATGAAATAGGATTTGCGTACTCCGTTTTCCTCGACAAAGATGCCGTTGCCGAACTGGAGGTCGCCGTGTATGGCAGTGTCCGCATCAGGGGCGGCGGCAATGAAGTCGCGAATCTTGCATTTCTGCTCAGGAGTGAAGAAAGGATTGGCCTCGAGCATGTTATAGAGGCGGCACTTGACGCTCTCGAACTGCGCGGTGTCCACGTGTGTGGTGTGCAGTTTCTTGCACATCCGCGCGAACTCGCGGGCATATTCCTCCGTGCGTTCAGGCTCGTCGCCGCAAGCACGCGAGTAGGAGCGTTTGCCTATGAGACGGCGGAAGCGTATGCCGACCTGCTTGCCGTCGGTGACGAGGTCGCCGGGCTCGGGCGTAGGGATACCCGTCTGATAGACTTTGCGCGCCAGCTCCAGTTCTTTCTCCGCCGCGTCGAAATTGCGGAAATAAAGTTTGAGCATGACAGAGGAGTCGGTTTTGTGGTTGTAACTTGCGCCGTTGGCACCTTCGCCTGTGCGGATGTAGTCGTTGAGGTCGATGAGGACGGGTTGCATGGATGTAGGTGTGTTAAATTATTTGTTGTTTTGCATGAACGGGAGGTTTTTCGCCTGTTCGTAAGTAAGTTCTGCGAGTGCTCCGTTCTGCGTGTTGTGTCCGTTAAGGGCATCGAAGAGGCGCTCGAGTCCGATTTTGCCGCCTCCTGTGGAGAGTATGCAGACGATGCAGATATTCTGCAGGCCGATGGCGGAGGAGATGATATCAAGATCGGTGTTGCCGAGCTGGTGCCTTGCGAGGAGATAAGCGTCGTCGCCGTATTGCTTGATAAGGCGGTCGAGGTCGCCGAGGGTGTTGCATTTGAGCGCTTTGAAGACCTTGAGGAAGCGCGAGAGCGGAGTATCCTGAATCTCCGCCTGGTTGATAGCCGCGATGCGCCGGTTGAGCGCGTCAATGGAGCCGACCTGCAGATAACTGCGGAAAGTGTCGCCGTCGAGCATCACATCGTCGAGCCTGCCGCTCTGGACGAGTGTCTGGACCCGCCTGCGGTAGTCGGTCAGCTCGGTCCGTATGCGGCTGAACTCATCGTCCGCCATCTCGAGCATTCCGGCAAGGCGGTTCATCCGGCGCATGTACTCCTGCGGGATTTCGATGCCGGACTTGTAGCCGGTGTCGTGGTTGATGGCCGCCCAAGCGTGCTGGAGAGTGGTGCGGAGCTGCAACTCGAAGCGGAAATCGCAGTCGGGGAGGCGGCAGATATAGTGGAGCGAGTTGTAACCGAAGCTGTCAAGCTGGTGGAGCCTGCGCTTGTCCACAGAGTTAACCCAGTCTATTTCAAAGAGTTTTTCCGCCATAGAGGCGATGCGGTCCACGTCGTCGGTGTAGAAAGTGATGATGCGCGCCCCGACGAGGTCGGTGATGTCGGAGAGGGTGGCGTATTTGTTGCCCTTCCGCACCAGTTTGCCCGCCAGTGATTCCTCCGTTTTGACCCTCGCCTCCACAGCAGTGACGCTAAGTCCGCTGCGCCCGAGAGCATCGTTCAGCCTTGCGAGCACAGTGTTTTTCATGTCTTCGAGCACAGGCAACGCCTCGCGGTACTCGTCCATGATGAGGCGGCAGTGGAAATCAAGCGTTTCCATCACTGTATCTCAAAAAGACTGATGAATCCTGTCATCATAAACACCTGACGTATGTCGGCATTGATGTTGCGGACAATGACTTTGCAGCCGTGCGCTGCCGCCTCCTTGCGTATAGTGAGGAAAATACGGAGTCCGGAGGAGGAGATGTACTCGAGGGCAGAGCAATCAAGCACAATCTCTTTGTTGGCGGCCTCCAGCAAGGGTTTGACATCCTCGGCTGTCTGTACGGCCGCGGCCGTGTCGAGCCTGCCTATGAAACAGGCTGTCAGGCAGTTGTCTTCTTGGGTAATTTGGGTTTTCATATTTTATATTTTAATGCGCGAAGTGACTGCATATTTTGCGAGTATTCACGGTTTGAGTATTTTCTTGACCATGTTTATAACTTCGGCCTTGCGATGGAGGATGTAGTCTTTCACCTGGTCGTCAGTACGCGAGAGCAAGTCCCTGTACATCGGCAGCGAGAGGAAAGTGAAGACCGTGAGTGAGGCAATGGTCATCATCAGGTCAAACGGGTCTGTTTTGACGATATTTCCCTCGCGCTGCTCCTGTCGCATGCGCGCGTCAAACTGCATGTAAAGCAAGGCGTATGAGGGGTTCTTGACGAAGTTCTCCCGCAGGTACTTGCGTCTCTCGGGGTTGCTGACCAACTCCTCAAGGACGAAGAAAGGCAGCCGCGGGTTGCCCATCAGCGCGTCGAAATACATGGAGATAGCCTGCTCGACAAAGCGGTCGAAAGAGTCCTCGTTGGCAAGCGAGCGCCCGATGAGGTTGAGCGCCGCCAGCACCTGCTCAAGGAAAATCTGGCGGAAAAGGTTCTCCTTTGTGCGGTAGTAGTAGTGCACAAGCGCCTGCGTACAGCCCACTTCACGGGCAATCTGCGTAGTGGAGGTGGCAGCATACCCCTGGCTGAAAAACAACTGCTGCGCCACTTCGCGGATACGCAATTCCATCGAGTCGTTGGTTGTCATGTTTTAACAGGTCTATCAAATTTGCTGCAAAGATATGAAAAAACTGCGGTTTGTGCAAGAAAATTCCGCATTAGTTTGCAAAAAAAATCTGCAAGGCGCTGAAACACAAGAGGTGCGATAGAAATCAGCACCATCAGCAAGCCGGCACAGGCAGGAAACTACCGGAGCAAAAAGTGCAGACGGTTGGCAATGTTGGCATCGGAGGTGCCGGCATCGAAGTCGAGGAAAAGCAGCGAGAGGTGCGGATAGAGCGTCTTATAGCGGCGCTCTATGCCCTTGCTGATGATGTGGTTGGCTATGCAGCCGAAAGGCTGCAATGAGACCACTTTGTCCACGCCGTGGTCAGCGAGGTCGCATATCTCGCCAGGGAGGAACCATCCCTCGCCAAAGTCGGCAGCAGAGTTGATGACACGGCGGCTCTTGCGCCAGATGTCCATGATGTCGGTAAAGGGGCGGTAGAAGGGATAAGGCCGGCAAAGGCGGTCATAGACATGCGCGTAGTGGCGCAGCAGCAAGTTGATGAGCCGCGCCTGCCAGGGCTTGACTCCGTCTGCGCGGATATGCTGGTCGCGGTTGATGAAGGCATTGGGGACTGAGGTGGAGAAAAAGCCTGTGAGTGCCGGCGGAACAACCTCAACTCCGTGACTGACAAGCCACTGCACAACACCGTGGTTGGAGAAAGAGTTGTACTTAACATATATTTCGCCCACCACGCCGACTACAGGCACACGGCGTGCAGTGTCGGTAATGGCACTGAACCCGCCTACAGCCTCGCGCATGAGCCGCCGCATGGCGCGATAGTTGCGCCCTGCCAGAAGAGGCTGTACTGCAGCCAGATAGCGGTCGTAGAGTTGCCGCGCAGTGGTCCCTGTCTGACTCTTGGGACGTGCTGCAGCCGGGTAATAGAGTTTGGCGAGAGCATCGGCGAAGAACATTGCCTCCGCCACGGGGCGTATCATCTTCAGCCAGTCGATTTCAAAGCCCGGCTGGGTGTTCTTCAGGCTCGGTCCGATGGCGACAGCTATGACGGGCACACAGCTCATGCCTGCTGCGACGAGGGCGTTCTTGATAAGCGCGTAGTAGTTGGAGGCGCGGCATTGTCCGCCAGTCTGCGTGATAGCCAGAGCCGTGCGGTCGAGGTCGTACTTGCCGGAGCGGAGCGCACGCATGACGGAGCCTATGACAATAGTGGCCGGATAGCAGATGTCGTTGTTAGCCACCCGCAGCCCCTCCTCGGCATCAGCCGACGTGCCCATAGGCAGCGACTCCGCCTTGTAGCCCGCCATACGGAGAGCCGTAACGATGAACTCTGTATAGCCCTCGGCGAAATAAGGGATAAGGATGAGCCTGTCCCTGTCGGCGACCTCAAAAGGCTTGGTTGTGACAAGAGGCGCAATATCTGTATCGGCCGGTGCAGCCTCAAGCGCACTGCTACGGACACTCTCAACGAGCGAGCGGACACGGAGGCGGAGAGAGCCGATATTGTTCACGTCGTCAATCTTGAGGACAGTGAGGTTCTTGCCGTAACG
This sequence comes from Paludibacteraceae bacterium, assembly GCA_017417025.1. Classification (GTDB taxonomy): domain Bacteria; phylum Bacteroidota; class Bacteroidia; order Bacteroidales; family Paludibacteraceae; genus Colicola. Next base: position 40,003 of record JAFPZY010000054.1, read on the forward strand.
TGCGAGAATTGTGCGCACCTCGTCAAGTATGAAAGCGTCGGGACCGCAGCCGAAAGAGGTCAGTTCGACCATGTGCAGACCGGCATAAGTGCTGTTGCCGACCCAGTGCGCAGCCTTGAAAATGCGGTTAGGGTATGCCCACTGCGCCATGGCGTTAAGTTCGTTATAGACCTTCTGCCCTGCGTGCACGGCGATGTTCTCCGTGATTACGTCAATGCCCATTGCCGCAACAGCGTCGGCTATGCGGTGCTGTATGAGCGGGTCGATGTGGTAAGGCCGCGCCGCCAGCAGGATGACCATGCGGCCTGCATTGCGGGCTTCGGAAAAGACCTGCATATTGCGCCGCTCCAGAGTGTCGAGATAACGCTGCTGCGCATCAACAGCATGTGTGACAGCCGCTTGTGCAACAGGTTCAGTGACACCGAGCGTGCCAAGATATTCGACCAACGAAGCACGCAACAAGGCCTCGTCCTTGAACGAGACAGTAGGTGAGTCAAGCGGGATGCCGTAGTTTTTTTCAGGGTTGATGGCACTCTTGATGATATCTGAATAGCCGCTGACGACAGGGCAGTTGAAACTGTTTTTTGACTGCTCGTCCTCCTTACGCTCAAACACCACCCACGGATAGAAAATGCGGTCCACGCGCTTCTCGACGAGGTCCATTATATGTCCGTGCATGAGTTTGGCAGGATAGCAGATATTGTCCGCCACTATGGTCCGTACACCTTTGTCAAACAAGCGGTTAGTGCTTGTCCCGCTAAGCCTTACGCGAATACCGCAACAACCGAACAGCGTCTGCCAGAAGAGGAAGTTCTCGTATATGCCGAGGCCGCGAGGCAAGCCGACAGTGAGGCCGCCGGACTTGCCCTGAAGAGAAAACTCCGTATGCTGCTCAAAGAGCAGTCTGTACTTCTCGTCGAACATATTGACACCCTTGGCTGTGCCTTCTCCGTCGTTGGAATAGACGCGCTCGCAGTTGTTGCCGGACACGTAGCGCCGCCCGTTGGCAAACGAATAGACACGCACCTGGCAATGGTTCTGACAGCCCTGACAAACTTCCTCCGTCTCGTCAAAGCGATTGGATTGTAACAACTCTTCCAGCCTCATTCAACAACCTCGTCAATTAATGGTGCAAAATTACAAAAAGCCCCTGACATGCACAAGTGCCGGATGCAAAATACGCACAGACGGCCCACTATTCTTAAACCGCACAGCCGTTCCCCTTATAGATTTCTGATTTTTATAAAGGCTGGCAGTCGGGAGAAAGAGCCGCCTGCCCACAAAGGGGACAGGCGGTATCCTTCAAAGACCATGCGGCCACAAAGGAGCCGCATGGCCAGAATTGGCAGCACTTATTTCTTCCACCAGTTGAAGTGGTAGGCGAGCTTGACACCTGCGTCAAGGTAGCCCATCTTGCTGGTGTAAGTGTCGGTAGCGGAGTAAACGTCAACTATGGTAGGAGCAGCGGGAGTGACATCAATCAGACCCTTGTTCTGCGTCTGCTGTTTGAACATGCTATAGACGCTGTAGTTGGCGTATGCACCGAGACCAAGCGAGTTGCCGGACTTGAAGAACCACTCGTAACCGAGTTCCACACCGAGCATTACATTGACTTTCATGCTCTGTGCGCTCTTGCCGTTGTAGTCAAGCTGAGTGACCTTGCCCGTGGCAATCTCGTCAGGCACAACAACTCCCCAGGGGAAGGTGGCCTTGATTTCAGGCTTGACAAGCGTCTCGCTGTAAGGCGTATAGAGCGGCAGCATAAAGCGCGGACCGAGGTTGAGGAAGAAGCCCTTCTTTGTTATCAACGAGAACATAAGGGGCACCTCCAGCTGAATCTGGCGGTCAGTCTCCTTGATGTTTTCGGTCTTGACATCATACTGGATGCTCTCGCCTTCCGGACTGGTGCGCGTATATGAGTCATCAACGCCGTTGTGCAGACCGCCCTGTCCGTAACCGGCAGACACACCGAGGAGGAGACCTACGCGGTGCTCTTTCTTGGTAATCCAGTAGTGTGCATACTGGATATCAAGCAAAGCGTCGAAGCCGAAGCTCTTCGCGGTGTTGTTCACCGTCTGCTGCATGAGCGAAGCCATACCGCCGCGCACACCGATGGTGAAGCGGTCGATGCCTTTGTAGCGTGCAGAGTCAGAAGCTGTAGTGTCCTGCTGTGCAGCGGGTTGCTCTTCAGCAACAGTGTCGGTGACAGGCTGCTCGGCAACAGTGTCAGCCACAACTGGTTCAGGCTTCTGTTCAGGCTTTTGTTCAGCCACCTGCTCCTGCTTGGCTACTGTGTCCACAACAGCTACCACCGGCTCTTTAGGCTCTTCCTCTTTCACGGTGTCCCTTACAATAGGCTCAAGAGGTGTAGCCCCTACGCGGGCGGCTTTACGGGCAATCTCGTCACGCTCTTCCTGCGTTTTCTGCCCCATTTCCTCCTGACGCTCTATCACGGCAGGTTTGTCTTCTTTCTGGCGCTGCTCCGCCTGCTCGTTTTCCTCAACGGCTCTGTAGAGCAACAGGTCGTCAGGACCTACCCAGGAGAAGATACCCCTGATAAGGATGCCCTGCGGGAAACGTTTTCCGCCAACCTGCTGGATGGTGTGGCGCACGAAGTAAACCCACTCTGACGGCGTTTCGCCGGTCAGATACTTGGTCATGCTCTTTGATATAACGATGGTGTCGCCTGCCTTGAAAGCATAATCCGCCGAGGGCGAATATGCTTTCTGCTGCAGGTTTTCATCACGTTTGGCGGCATAGCCGGTCAATACATCATCGGCAAAGCAATAAGAAGAAGCGATGATGGACAATGCTACTATAAAAAGTGTCTTTTTCATAATCTAAATCCTCCTATTCTTTTATTTAACGACAACATATCTGAGAACGGCTTTCTGCGTCTCGCTTTCAACTTTCACCATGTAGATACCCTGCATGTTTTCGGCAGGTATGAGCAGTTCGTGTTCGCCCTGCGAAGTGATGTTCTTCAGCAGGCGGCCTGCTGCGTCATAGATGCGTACAGAGGATTCTACAGCAGGGTCGAGGCTGATGAGGTGCATAGCTTCGCCTCCTGCTACGCGCGTCGGATAAAGCTGCGGAGCGGCAGAGGTGCTGCGGCACTCGATAGTGACGGTGCGCCATACAGAGCCGCAAGGATCTTTCTCCGTCGGAGCAAGTTCGATAACAGCATAGTAGTCGCCTTCCAGAGCCTTGCCTTCGGTGTAGTAGTGACCAGTGCCGAGTTTCTCGTCCACAGTCTGGTCGGGTTTGCTGCCCGCCATGCGGTACCAGACAACATTTTCCGGAGCCGGATCGATGTTGTAGGTGGCGCGGATGTCGTTGAGGTTAATCATCAGTACCCATGTCTTGTACTTCCAGCCTGCGTCAAGACCATCGTGGTCGCTGAGCAGTTCGGGAGACGGTGTCTCTATCGGCATTGTCAGTTTCAGAGTGTCAAGCACGCCGCAGTCGGAGGTGGCAATCATGCGCAGCGAGATGTTCTCTACGCCTGCAGGCATTGCGCCGTTGGTGTAAGATGTCCATCTGCCGTCTGCACCGAGTACCTGCCAGCTGAGTTTGACATTCGGCGAGAAGGTCTCGTCAGCCTTAATCTGCGACTCGATGTTGTCGCTGATCATGCTGATGTTGAACGCACGTCCGCAGACTGCATGAGGCATAGAGTCGAGGTTCAGCTTGGGCAGAACGTTGTTATACTCGTTGATGGTGAGCGTAACGATGCTGTCGCCGCCTGTTACTGCCGACTTGAGTGTTATGTCGTACTTGCCGAGTTTGTAGTAGTTGCCGTCGCCATAGAGGAAGCTGTCGCCCGGGCAGACTGCCACGGTCTCTGCGCCTGTTACAGGCTCAATTACAGGTTCGTCCTTCTTGGCCACGTCAAGCGTGAACTCTGCAGGAGTGAGGTCACCGCAGTCGCTGGTTCCGGAGATGCGGAGTTCCAGTGTCTTCGTGCCCTCGGCAGGAGTGTCGTTGTCAGGACCGAGTGCCTGCCATGCATCGTCCACCTTAATCTCTATTGCCAACACTGCATTGCGTGCGAAGAGTTTGTCGGCCGCTACCTGTGTCTTCACGTCATCAAGCAGAGCACTGCCGTCAAACGCCTTGCCTTCTTTCGGTTCCTGCGCGGCCTTCACGTCTGCTGACGGCTGCGGGATAACGGTGTTGAAGACATAGATATTATAGGTGTAGATGCTGTCGTAGAACGAGAGCACTTTGCTGTTGTCTGTGTTGTAGCGGTTGATCTGCTTCGAAGCGGTCCATGTCTCGAAGTTGTCAATCTGCTTGCCTGCATAGCTGTCGCCGGCGCAGACAGTGTCGGTTACAGTGCCGGTGTAAGACTCAACATCAGCCACGGTGATAGTGGTTACACCCGAAATATCACATTCGTCGCCTGCAACAAGGGTGACACGTATGGTCATATCCTTCTTGGCCCATGTGCGTGCAAGGGTGTCGCCGCTGAAGACTTTGGCGCTTTCTGCGTCAGAAACACCATCAACGCTCCACTTGATTGCAGTCACATTGTGCTTGTTCGGGTCAGCGGGGTCGTTCCACTCGTCATCATAGTACTGCATGATAGCAGCTTCGGCAGCTGTCACATCAAGGATGTGTCCGGCCTGTGCACTGAGTGCGGGCAGCGGGTTCATCATTGTCGGGCAGTTGTCGGTTTTGGCAACAACGGTCAGGTTAAGAGTTACGATAGAGTCGCAGCCATTAATGTTCTTCAGGCCATAGTAAACGTCCTCAATAACCTTGCCGACCTCCACTTGGTCAGTTTCTATCTGCTTGCACTGCCACAGATAAACTTCACCCTGCTTAGCCTCGGCTGTTACTACTACGGAGTCTTTCACGCATACGTCATTAACGGTCAGATTAAGGGTCACGATAGAGTCGCAACCGCCGATGTTCTTCAGGTTAGCCGTGCGGACTATGTAGCCGTCTGCATTCACATCAGCCTTCGATGCTACTATCTGCTCGCACTGCCACAAGTAGGTTTCACCTTCCTTCACAGCGGCTGCAATAGTAATTTCATCTTTCTTACAAGCGTCATTGACGGCCAGTTTCAATGTCACAATAGAGTCGCAACCATTAACATTCTTCAAGTTAGCTGTGCGGACTATGAAGCCGTCTGCATTCACATCAGCCTTCGATGCAACTATCTGCTCGCACTGCCACAAGTAAGTTTCACCCTCCTTGACTGCGGCTGTAACAGTAATTTCATCATTGTCACAAGCGTCATTGACGGTCAGTTTCAATGTCACAATAGAGTCGCAACCATTAACATTCTTCAAGTTAGCTGTGCGGACTATGAAGCCGTCTGCATTCACATCAGCCTTCGATGCTACTATCTGCTCGCACTGCCACAAGTAAGTTTCACCCTCCTTGACTGCGGCTGTAACAGTAACTTCCTCTTTGTCACAAGTCTCAAAATTAAGATAGAGATGCAGTTGCTGACCATCAACATCAACAATGCCGTCGAATTCTTCATTATACTGCGTGCACCCCAAGAGGAAGGTCTCACCTTTCTTAATAGTCACACTCACTTCAGGAATAGTAGCAGATACAACGGTCAGTTCCAATTTAACAACGGAATCACAACCGGCTACGTTCTTCAAGGTCACTTCACGTGTCAGGACATCGCCTTCAGCGGCATTTGCGGTCTCTATCTGCTCGCACTGCCACAGATAAATCTCACCCTTCTTGACTTCCGCATTGACAATCACCTCGTCTACTGTGCAAGGAGCGGTGGCGGCTACAACGGTCAGGTTCAGTTTAACCACCGAGTCGCAGCCGGCTATGTTCTTCAAGGTCACTTCGCGGGTAAGAATGTCACCTTCGTTAGCATCATCGGTCTTTATCTGCTCGCACTGCCACAGATAAACATCACC
>JAFPZY010000055.1 GCA_017417025.1 Paludibacteraceae bacterium
AACAACGAAGAGACGGCGGAAGGACAAGGGGCTGTAAGCGGGACAGGGACAGGAAAACAACGAAAAGACTGCGAAGGGACAAGAGTCAGCAAGCGGGACGGGGACAGGAAAACAACGAATAGACTGCGTAAGGACAAGGGGCTGCAAGCGGGACAGGGGTAGTAAAACAACGAAAAGACTGCGTATGGACAAGGGGATGCAAGCGGGACAGGGACAGAAAAACAACGAAGAGGCTGCGGAAGGACAAGGGGCTGCAAGCGGGACAGGGACAGAAAAACAACGAAGAGACTGCGGAAGGACAAGGGGCTGCAAGCGGGACAGGGACAGGAAAACAACGAAGAGACTGCGAAATGACAAGAGTGAATATCAACAGGGATAGCGTGCGGACTGCGGTGCTGTTCGCCTTGCTGCTGCTTCCGGTGCTGGCGGCATTAGTGCTGGCTGCGGACCTGGCCGGGGCACCGCTGAAGAAAGCGGCGTATCTGGGCATGGTCACGGCATGCCTGCTGCTGCCTGCTGCGGTGCTAAAGGCAAGGACGTACTTCATAGCGGAGGGGATACTCAACTTCCTGCTCTTCCCCATTGACGTTGCAAGCCTGTGGCTGAACGGGCAGTCGGCATCAATGCCTTTTCTTGAAGTCATCTGCCACACCAATGCCAAAGAGGCGTCAGAACTGCTGGTTTCAATGTGGCCGGCGGGCATTGCCGTTGTAGCGCTATGGGCAGTTTATTTCGCGCTCGCCTTCCGCGTGGAGAACAGGTATATTTTTTCCCCGCGGCTGCGCATAGTCATAGCAGCGTCAGTCCCTGCCGCCCTCGCCTGCGGACTTGTGATTGCGGGTGTTTTCCAGCAGCGCAGACACAGCGAGCGCAGCTTCGGGGACAACATGCAGACCGCCGCGCAGTTGGTGGGCATCAAGTTCTACAAGATTTATCCATACAACCTATATATACACAGCGTCCACATAATGCAGAAGCAGCACCGTCTGCGCAAACTGACGGAGGCGACAGAGGACTTCAGCTTCGGCATCCGGCGCAGGGAGGACAAGACGAACCCCTTTTATGTCCTGGTCATAGGCGAAGCCTCGCGCTACGACCACTGGGGCCTGAACGGATACGGGCGCAACACAACGCCTTGTCTGTCAGGGTGCAGCAACCTGATAATGTACGAGCATGTCTATGCCCCCGCCAACAGGACGGATGCCGTCATTCCGCTTCTGCTAACGCGGGCGACGATACAGGACCCGTCCGCCGCCTACTCGGAGAAGTCGCTGCCTGAGGCCTTCAAAGAAGCGGGGTTCAGGACAGGATACATAAGCAAACAGACGCTGTCGGACTTCACCGAGCGCATCAGCACCGCCTGCGACTACCATTGTTTTTACGGCAAGGGGCTTGATGCGGACAACAACTACGACGCAGAGATGCTTGAGCAGCTGGAGTCGTCGGCGCAAGACACGATGCAGTTCTACGTGCTGCACAGCTTAGGCAGCCATTTCCGCTACGAGCAGCGGTATCCTGCGGACTTCGGTCGCTTCGGTCCCGTGCTCGGGCGCACGGCGGCATACAGTCTGCTGACAGAGGCCAACAAGGACAAGCTAATCAACGCCTACGACAACACCATACTCTACACCGACTTTTTCCTGCATTCAGTAATAGAGTATCTGGCTGCGAGCGGCCGGCCGGCGGTGCTGTTGTATGTGTCCGACCACGGCGAAAGTTTCTGGGACGACAGCCGCAAGCTGTGCTTCCACAGCTCGTACTACTTGAGCGAGGCCGAGTTCCATGTGCCGCTGCTGGTCTGGTACTCAGACGCTTACCTCAGTCTGCACCCCGAGAAAGCGGAGGCGCTCAGGGAGAACCGCTCCGCTTTTGTCTCGTCAGACGTTGTGTTCAACAGCCTGCTGGACATAGCGGGCATAGACGAGGCATGCGACCCGACACGCAGCATAGCCTCGCCGCACCTCCTCGAGGCGGACACCCTCCGGATGCAGACAGGGACGGGGAAGGTGGAGTCAAGAGTGAGGAGTGAGCTGAATCAAGGCGGACAAAAAAAAGGCAAAGTGTCATGTTTGGGGGGCATTTCAGGTCGGAAAACGGGCGCTAAAGAGTGATAAACAGGCGGAAAACACGAAAAAACGAGACAAGACGTAAAAAAATTTGCATATATAAAAAAGAAGTTGTATCTTTGCGGACTTTTTGATAGTTGATAATTAACAATTGATAATTGATAATTCAAAATACTATGGCTAAGACAATAGCAGGCAAGAAAGAAGTCCAGTTCTCGCTGGTTTATCGGGACATGTGGCAGAGCAGCGGCAAATACGTGCCGCGCAGAGACCAATTGGCAAAGATAGCCCCCGTGATAATCGACATGGGCTGTTTCGACCGCGTCGAGACCAACGGCGGCGCAAGCGAACAGGTCAATCTGCTTTACGGCGAAAACCCCAACCTCGCCGTCCGTACATTCACCAAGCCCTTCCGCGAGGCGGGCATCAAGACCCACATGCTTGACCGCGGTCTGAATGCCCTGCGCATGAACCCCGTGCCTGCCGACGTGCGCAAACTGATGTACAAGGTGAAGCACGCGCAAGGCACCGACATCACCCGCATCTTCTGCGGCCTGAACGACCCGCGCAACATCATCCCGAGCATACATTGGGCTAAAGAAGCCGGCATGACGGCACAGGCGACAATGTGCATCACTTACTCGAAAGTGCATACGGCCGAATACTACATCAATCTGGCCGAACAGCTGATTGAGGGCGGCGCACAGGAGATATGCCTGAAAGACATGGCAGGCATCGGCCGTCCGGCTATGCTTGGGACAATAGTGGCAGCCATAAAAGAGAAACACCCCGACATCATCATACAATACCACGGGCATACTGGTCCTGGATTCTCGGTGGCCTCGATGCTGGAGATAGCGAAAGCGGGCTGCGACGTTCTTGACGTGGCAATGGAGCCGCTGAGCTGGGGTAAGGTGCATCCGGACGTGATAACCATACAGGCGATGCTGCGCGATGCAGGCTTCCTCGTGAAGGACATCAACATGAAAGCGTACATGGAGGCACGAAGCCTGACGCAGAGCTTCATAGACGACTTTTTAGGCTACTGGATAGACCCGAAGAACGCTCTTATGACCTCGCTGCTGGTGGGCTGCGGACTGCCGGGCGGCATGATGGGCAGCCTGATGGCCGACCTGAAAGGCATGCACGCCGCCATCAACGCCAACCTCAGGAAGAAAGGCGAGAAAGAACTGAGCGAGGACGAGCTGCTTGTGGAGCTGTTCGACGAAGTGCAGCGCATCTGGCCTATGCTGGGCACGCCGTGCTTAGTAACGCCGTTCAGCCAGTACGTGAAGAACGCCGCGCTGATGAACCTGTACAGCAAGTCGATGGACGAGAAGCCCTTCACCCGCATGGACCCCGCGATGTGGGGAATGATACTTGGCAAGTCGGGCAAACTGCCGGGCGAACTGGCTCCGGAGATAGTGGAACTGGCGAAAGAGAAAGGCTTCGAGTTCTACACGGGGGACCCGCAGGCACTGTATCCGGACGAGCTCCCGCGCTTCATCAAAGAGATGGAGGAACTTGGCTGGGACCGCGGCGAAGACGACGAAGAGCTGTTTGAGTTCGCCATGCACGAGAAGCAGTACCGCGAGTTCAAGTCGGGGCAGGCCAAAGAGCAGTTCAACAAAGACCTCGCCGAGCGTATGCGCAAAGCGGGCAAACCGGTGCCCGAACATCTGCTGCCCAAGAGCGAGAGCAAGGCGGAAGACGAGATGGCGGCCGTGGCAGTTGCTCTTGACATGTATTACGGAACAGGCGCGCAAGCGCGCGCGACAGGCAACGCCGCCGGCAGCATGCAGAACGACGGGCGCAGACACTCCACGGAGTGGAACCGGAAGATTTACGGTATGAATAATTTGATGTAACCAACATAAACAACAAACATTCTAAATCATTTTTCGCAATGAAAAAGTACAATTTCAATGCGGGACCGAGTATCCTGCCGCAGGAAGTGATCAAGCAGACCGCTGACGCAGTCATTGATTTTCAGGGTGAAGGGCTGTCCATACTGGAGATCAGCCACCGTGCCAAGTATTTCCAGCCCGTTGTGGACGAGGCAGAGGCTCTGATGAAAGAGCTGCTCGGTGTGCCGGAAGGCTACCGCGTCATCTTCCTCGGCGGCGGCGCAAGTCTTCAGTTCTGTATGGTTCCTTACAACATGATGGGCAAGAAAGCCGCCTATCTGAACACCGGCGTATGGTCGAAGAAAGCCCTGAAAGAGGCCAAAGGTCTGGCAGGCGTATTCGGCGCAGAGGCAGTGGAACTGGCGGCATCGACCAACTCCATCCCCATGGACTTTGAAGTTCCACAGGATGCCGACTACATGCACATCACGACCAACAACACCATCTACGGCACAGAGATTTCGAACCGCAAGCTGGAGGAGATTTACAAGAAGAAAGGCAACGTGCGCCTCGTGGCCGACATGTCGTCCGACATTCTGAGCCGTCCGATTGATGTAAGCAAGTACGACATCATCTACGGCGGAGCCCAGAAGAACATCGCCCCTGCAGGTGTGACCTTTGTGATTATCAAAGAAGAGGCTCTGGGTCATGTGGACCGTTACATCCCCACCATGCTTGACTACCGCACCCACATTGAAGGCGGTTCGATGTTCAACACACCTCCCGTACTGCCCATCTACACCGCCCTGCTGAACATGCGCTGGCTGAAAGAACACGGCGGCCTGAAATGGATGGACGAGCGCAACCAGAAGAAAGCAGACCTGCTGTACAACTGCCTTGACAACAGCAAGATCTTCACTCCGACCATCATGGAGAAAGAGGACCGCAGCCGCATGAACATCTGCTTCGTGCTCAAACAGGGCTACGAGGAGCTGTTTGACGAGTTCTTCAAGTTTGCCACCGGCAAGGGCATGGTCGGCATCAAGGGTCACCGTCTGGTAGGCGGCTTCCGCGCAAGCTGCTACAACGCGATGGACGTGGAAGGCGTTCAGGCACTGGTTGACTGCATCAACGAGTTCGAGAAGATGCATTAAGCAATGGGATTCTCATACCTCATACCCGTAGGTCATCCTGTGAATCACACAAAAGGAAAAAGTATAGAATTTACAACACTGATAAAATCTATGAAAGTACTTATTGCAACAGAAAAGCCTTTCGCGAAAGTTGCCGTGGACGGCATCCGCGAAGTGGTGGAGAAAGCAGGCTACGAGCTTGCCCTCCTTGAGAAATATACCGCCAAGCAGCAGTTGCTGGAGGCAGTGGCCGATGCAGACGCTCTTATCATCCGCTCTGATGTGGTTGATAACGAGGTGCTTGATGCAGCCAAGAACCTGAAGATAGTTGTACGTGCAGGTGCCGGCTATGACAACATAGACCTGGCAGCCGCCACGGCACACAACGTAGTGGCTATGAACACCCCCGGCCAGAACTCCAACGCCGTTGCAGAACTGGCACTGGGTCTGATGGTGTTTGCCGTACGCAACTTCTACAACGGCACCAGCGGCACCGAGCTGAAAGGCAAGAAGCTGGGTATCCACGCCTTCGGCAATGTAGGCCGCAACGTGGCCCGCATAGCACAGGGCTTCGGCATGGAGGTTTACGCCTACGATGCATACTGCCCCGACGAGGCTATGACTGCAGCCAAAGTGACTCCGGTGCACAGCGCGAACGAGCTGTACAGCACCTGCGACATCGTCAGCCTGCACATCCCTGCCACCGCAGAGACCAAGAACAGCATCAACTACGAGCTGCTCAACCGCATGCCGAAGGGTGCCATCCTTGTAAATACCGCCCGCAAGGAGGTTATCAACGAGGACGAACTCATCAAACTGATGCTTGAGCGCACGGACTTCCGCTATGTGACCGACATTATGCCGGCTGCAGACGAGAAGATGACGGAACTCTTCGCAGGCCGCTATTTCGCCACCCCGAAGAAGATGGGTGCACAGACCGCCGAAGCCAACATCAACGCCGGCATTGCCGCCGCCAACCAGATTGTGGACTTCTTCGTGAACGGCAACACCCGCTTCCAAGTGAACAAATAAGCTTGAAGCACCGGTTGCCCATACTGCTCATACTGCTTTGCATGCTCCCGTTTGCGGGGCATGCAGAGCGGCTTGCGCAGCCTTCATCTACGACAGGAACTCCATTCAACACGACCACAGGAGAAGACGTACCGCGCATCTATGTATTTGAGAACATGGACGATGCGCTGTTCACGACAACAGCTCCGGCACTGTGGTATGAATTCTCGGACCTTGACAATCCGCTCGGCGGCGGGTCGTTCAACACATTTTCGAACCTCACCGACGGCATGACGTATCTTGTCGTGATGGGGACGGAGCGCGACACGTTTGCCGTATTCGACTATCGCAAATACCGCATCAGCAACGGCACTTTCAGAGCCGACCTGCAATGCGAGCAGAGTCTTCTTCATCTTGACCTTCCGCCAATGACCTACCGCGCCCTGTCGGGGCAGAGTCATGTGGTAGAGCGCCGTTTCGTGCTCCGATACACTAACCTTACGCAGGACTCGGTTTCATGGCGCGAAGAGGAACGCGCGGACACACTGACAGTGACCAACCCCGCTGTAATTGACATAGGGCGGAAGATATATATCCCGACCAAGTTTGAGTTTGCAGGCGACCAGTTTGCAGAGTCTTTTTACGACGAGGCGGACCTGCGCCGCATCAATGCAGACGAAGTGGAGCCTGTGGCAATAGGCTTCATACCAAGGTCTTACACCTCCCTGCGCGGCACGAAGCGGGAGAACGAGAACCAGCGCGTCATTGAGGAGAGCGTCCTCAGCGGCTCCGCTCCGCTCAATGTGCTATTCCGTGCCAACGCCACTCCGGCGGCGGAGTTTTTCCGGTGGGACATACTCCGTTCTTCAGACGTAATCTCCACCCGCACCGAGAACGAGACGCGCTATGTCTTTGACGAGTCGGGCAAATATACGGTGAACCTCCATGTCGGCAACCAGGCCGGGTGCGAGTGTGACACCACGTTCCAGGTGGACGCGAAGGAGTCGCTTCTTGCCGTCCCCAATGTCTTCACTCCTAACGGCGACGGCGTGAACGACGAGTTCCGCGTAGCCTACCGCTCCATAGCCTCTTTCAGTTGCGCCGTGTTCAACCGCTGGCAGCACCAAGTATATTCGTCGTCCGACCCTGCACGCGGGTGGGACGGGCGCATCAACGGCAAGCAGGCTCCAGAAGGGGCGTACTACTATGTAATAGAGGCAGTAGGCACCGACGGAGTCCGCTACAAGCGCAAAGGGGCAGTGAACCTCCTGCGCGGGAAGAAAGAAATAAAATCAGAATAATATATGAATTCCAAAACCCTCATTACCACGGCACTTGTCGCCTTATCAGCAATGGCATCAGCACAGCAGAACCCGTTTTTCAATTATCAGAAGTGGACGACCCCGCACGGCACCTATCCCTTTTCAGAAATACGCACGGAGCACTATATGCCCGCCTTCAAGGAGGGCATAAAGCAGGGGCTGGCAGAGATAGACGATATTGTCAATAACCCCGCCGAGCCAGACTTCGCCAACACGATAGAGGCCTACGAGCGCTCAGGCGAGCTGCTGTCGGTGGTAGAGGGCTGCTTCTTCAACCTCTCCAACACCGACTCAGATGACGAGATACGGGAAATAGAGACAGAGCTGGTTCCCATGCTCTCGGACTACTCGTCGTCCATCCGCTTGAACGAGGGTCTGTTCCGCCGCATCAAAGCAGTTTACGACAAGCGCGACCGCCTGAAGCTCACAACCGAGCAGAGCAAGCTGCTTGACGACATCTACGAGGGCTTTGCCAACAACGGAGCCAATCTGTCGCCGGAGCAGAAAGAGCAATACCGCCAGCTTACATCCCGCCTGAGCGGACTGACAACCAAGTTCGGGCAGAACGTGCTCAATGCAACCAATGCCTGGACGATGCTGATAACCAGAGAGGAAGACCTTGACGGATTGTCGGAAGACACCAAGACGATGCTCCGCAACAATGCGGAGAAGAAGGGTCAGAAAGGCTGGCTGCTCGACCTCAAGCCCACCACCACGATTCCGGTGATGCAGGACTGCCGCAACCGCGACATTCGCCGCGAGCTCTACATGGCCTCCAACGGGCGCTGCATAGGCGGCGAGTATGACAACACGCAGATCATAATAGACATAGTGAACACCCGCCTGCAGCTTGCGCAACTCTTCGGCAAAGACACCTACGCACGCAAGTCGCTCCACAAGACCTGCGCCGAGACACCGGAGAACGTGCTCTCACTACTTGACCAACTGCGCGACGCATACATGCCTGTCGCCCTGCAGGAAGTGAAAGAACTTCAGGACTTTGCACGCGAGCAGGGGTTCTATGCCACCCTGCAGCCGTGGGACTGGAGCTTCTACAGCAAGCAGCTCAAAGACGCCAAATACAGCATCTCCGACGATGTGCTCCGCCCCTACTTCGAGCTTGAGAGCGTAAAACAGGGAGTCTTCGGGCTTGCCAAACGCCTGTACGGACTGACATTCAAGCAGAACGAGAAGATACAAGTCTATCACCCCGAAGTGTCTGCCTACGAGGTGTATGACGCGAAGGGCAAATTCCTTGCCGTTTATTATGCCGACTTCCATCCGCGTGACGGCAAGCGCGGCGGCGCATGGATGAACGACTTCCGCCCGCAGTACATGCTCGGGCGCAAAGACCACCGCCCGCACATAGTGAATGTGATGAACTTCACCAAGCCCGTAACAGGTGCAGACGGGGCAGTAAGCAAGCCAGCCCTGCTGACATACGACGAGGTGGAGACCTTCTTACACGAGTTCGGGCACGCCCTGCACGGCATGCTCACACGCTGCCACTATGCAGCCCTGAGCGGCACGGCCGTGCCCCGCGACTTTGTAGAGCTGCCTTCGCAGTTCAACGAGAACTTCCTCGGGGAGAAAGAGTTCCTGGATACTTTTGCGCGCCACTACCAGACCGGCGCGGCTATGCCCCAGGAACTGATAGACCGCATCCACGCTTCAGCCACCTACCATGCCGCCTACGCCTGCGTGAGACAGCTGTCATTCGGGTATTTAGACATGAGCTGGCACACACTGACACAGCCGTTTGCCGTGCCAGAGACACAGACAAGAGAGCAGGCCGTAATAGACTTCGGGAACAGGGCAATGCGCCAAGTAGCCGTAATGCCCGAAGTGCCGCAGACACAGATGGAGACAGCCTTCACGCACATATTCTCAGGAGGTTATGCAGCGGGCTACTACAGCTACAAGTGGTCGGAACTGCTTGACGCGGACGCATTCTCCGTGTTCCAGGCAGCAGCAAAGAAGAAAGGTGGAACGATTTTCGACAAACGCTCTGCCGACCTGTTCCGCACCAACATACTTGAGCGCGGAGGCACAGAGAAGCCGATGGAGCTGTACCGCCGTTTCCGCGGCGGGGAGCCCACCGTGGAGGCTCTGATGCGCAGGGACGGCATAATAAAATAAGCTGCACTGCATGCGCCGCGTGTTGCTCATATTGGAGTTAGTGCTGTGCCTCAGCGTGAGTGCACAGGACAAGTTGCGCGACACTGCTTATGTATGCAGCGGCGGGATAGTATCATACAACGGGCGCAATTACACACAGGGGACTTATACGGTGCACCGCAGCGGACAGCCTGACCTGACCCTCTATGTGATAGAGGCGGCACGCTACAACATATCGCAGACCGACACGATATTCACAGGCGAGTCGTACATATACAAAGGCACCCTCAAGACCTTCAGCGCCGTAGGCACCAACAGGTGGACAGACAACCTGCTTACAGTGAGGGGTTGCGACAGCATCATCAACCACACCCTGGTTGTCCGCGCACGCCCGACGACCACCTCCTCGTTTGAGGTGCACATCTGCAAGGGTGACAGTGCGCTGGTAGCCGGGCGCTGGTACAAGACGAAAGGCTCCCACTCCGTCACACTAAGGGGAGGCAACTGCTTAGGGGGCGACTCCGTGCTGTCCTTCCGCGTGTTCGTGCACACCGGGGTGACCGTAACAGACTCTGTGTCAGTGCTTGAAGGGACGCAGAGGCAGTGGTACTTCCACCGTTTTTCGACCCTGCCAGTCGGCAGGCACCGCCTTACATCGTCCACACTGCTGCACACAGTGTGGGGGTGCGACAGCCTTGAAGTGCTATATGTGACAGTCCTGCCCCGCACATCAGGGCGCGACACGATACACTTGTGCGAGGGCGAGCAGGTGGAGAAATACGGCATGACCTTCTCTGCGAAAGGCGAATATGAGCTTCATATCCCCAATTCAGCCGGCGGCGACTCCACGCTGACAGTGCTGGTAAGCGTACATCAGCCCGCCGAGGCAAGCGTAACAGCCACAATAGTTTACGGCGACACGATAGCCCTCTGCGACACAATAATACGCTCGCTGCCGGTCGGTCAGGCCTCCTTCACACGCCAATGCAGCACACAATGGGGGTGTGACAGCATAGTCCGCGTGGACCTGACAGTGACGAAAGCCCCCCAACATATTCTCTGGAGCGACACAAGAGACACGATAGCCGTGGGACAAGCCGTGCCCCTCGATGCCTATTCAACCGCCTCGCAGCCTGTTGTTTACAATGTATCGCCCGAGCGGATTGTCTCTTGGGCAGAGGACGGTTCGCTTGTTGCCGCGGCGACAGGCTGGCTTGATGTAACAGCCGAAGCGCAAGAGAGCGAGAATTATCTTCCTGCTTCAGCCAAACGGCGTTTTGTTATTGTCCGCACGACCGCTTTGCCCGAGACGAGCGCGCCGGATGAGCGGGAGCAAGGCGGCGGCAAGAGTTCTGCCGATGCATTCAAGTGCCTGATAAACGGCAGTTTCCGCATATTCTCCGGCGGCGTGTGGTATGACTTTACAGGTCGCCGCCGCTGACCAATACCCGCATTTTTTATAATCAGGAGAGTCTGCAAATAGCAGATTCCTGCATTGTGCAGGCATGGTGCCGGCATGGTGTTGGCATGGTGTTGGCATAGTGTTGGCATGGCGTTGGCATAGTGTTGGCATAGTGTTGGCATGGTTGTGACGGCTATCCGACCCTTCAATCATGTGTTAATCCTGTGTTAATCCTGTGTTAATCCTGTGTTAATCCTGTGTTGAAAACAGACGACAAAATAAAAGGCGGAAAGTGGGGGAAGTGGGGGTGAAGTGGTGAGGGAAGTGATGGGGAAAGTGGGGGGGAATGCGAAGTGAAATGTAAGGTGGAATGCGAAGTGAAATGTAAGGTGGAAGGCGAAGTAAAAGACGAAGTGTGAGGCTGTAGATGGAGTGTGAGGCTGTAGATGGCGTGGGGGGAAGCGGTGTATGTAATGGAGCGAGGAGAGGCGGGGAAAGCGGTATGATGAGTGTGAGAAAAGCGGCATTGGGAGTGTGAGAAAAGCGGCATTGGGAGTGCGGGAGAAGCAGTACGAAGCGGAGGTATGGTGAGTGCCGGAAAAGCGGCACCAGGAGTGCGGGGAAACAAAAATAACATTTTTTGACGATAATACTTGCATAATCCGCTTGTTTGTAGTATCTTTGCAAATCAAAATAAAAAACCTGCAAAAACACGCATAATACAACGAAGATAAAGAACAAAATGGCAGAGAAGATAAAGGACTAAGGGCACAACGAAGATTAGGGGACTAAAGAAGACAATGAAAATAAAGGAGTACAGAAGACAGAAAATTAAGAACAAAAGGACACGACGAAGATAAGGGGCAAAAGGACACAATGAAGATAAGGGGCTAAAAGGAGACAATGAAGATAAAGGAGTACAGAAGACAGAAAATTAAGGACAAAAGGACACAACGAAGATAAGGGGCTAAAAGTAGACAATGAAGATAAAAGAGTACAGAATACAGAAAATTAAGGACAAAAGGACACAACGAAGATAAGGGGCAAAAGGTCACAATGAAGATAAGGGGCTAAAAGGACACAACGAAGATAAAGGAGTAAAGGACACAACTAAGATAAGGGACTAAAGGGGACATAGGAGATAGAAGATAGAAGATAGGAGATAGAAGATAGAAGATAGGAGATAGAAAATAGGAGATAGAAGATAGAAGATAGAAGATAACGGAGTAAAAGTAAGCGATGGAGCTTCCGCTTG
>JAFPZY010000056.1 GCA_017417025.1 Paludibacteraceae bacterium
GTCAGAGCCGCTATCTCATTGTCCCAGCCTATGAACGAGTAGCTGTAGTGCTGGTTGCCCTCCTTGACAGGTTTCTCGCCCTTGTAAACAGGCAGGGTGCCGTAGTCCAGCGTCTCACTCCAGAGCACTGTCTCGCCGTCCTCGTCATAGAAGGTCACGGTGTACCGGTTCAGCGTGGTGCTGTAAACGGCGGTGTAGGACGCGTCGCCGCTGACGGCGGAAATCTCTTTGTCCCAGCCTGCAAAAGCGTAGCTATATTGCTCGTCGGCAACTTTTTCTATTTTCTCGCCGCCATAGACAGGTACTGTGCCGTAGTCAAAACTGCTGCTCCAGAGCACGGTGGTGCCGTCCTCGTCGTAGAAGGTCACGGTGTATTGATTCAGCGTCGTGCTGTAAACGGCGGTGTAGGACGCATCGCCGCTGACGGCGGAAAGCTCTTTGTCCCAGCCCGAGAAAGTGTATGTGTACTGCTCGTCGGCAGCTCTTTCAGGCCCGTTGCCGCTGTACTCCGGCATTGTGCCTTCAAGCAGGCTGCCGGACTGCAATTCACGCCCGTCCCAGTCAAGGAAGCGCACGGTGTAGTACTTCAGGTCGCACGAATAGTGGTACCACTCCTTGTCATAATAGGTCAGTTCGCAGTTGCTCCAGGAGGAATTGAGGTGATAGCGCAGTTTGCCTTCTGTATCAGAGTCATAAGCCATCTCGTCCTTTGTGTGGAGGCACCACTCGCCTGCATCGCGCATCCACTTGTACACGTCGGAGCGCACCTGCCGGTTCTTTTCGTCAAATCCGTATTCATTGCGTGTGTCGTTCACATATACGCCAGCAACGGCATCATAGCTCTGAACCAGTTGCTCCACTGTGCGACCTGCCCCGTCGTAGGTATAGTTGTAGTGGAACATGCCCGTCCAGTCCCATGCGGCGGCATCCCACTTGTAGGCATACATAGCCGTTTTCACCTTGCCCTCATATATTTCCTCCGACTTGCTGACCCCTTCCCAGTCGGCATGCGGGTTGTTCCATTTGTAGGTGATGTTTATTGTTTTGCGGTCGGTGTCGTCATAGCCGTATTCATACTTGCTGTTGCCTGTCCACTGCTGCTTTTTGTTGTCCCATGTCATGTTCATCTCCAGCGTGCGCAGATTGCTCTTTTGGTCCTTGTAGGCATACTGGCGGCGGGTGTTATTGACCCACTTGCCGCCTATGAAGCTATAGGTGTCCGCCTGGAGCAGGTTCCCTGCTTCGTCATACTGCGACTCGCTTCTGCTTATGCCTGTCCAGATGCCGGCGGCAGCCGTCCATTGCTGTTGCAGGTCCGACAACGTATATTCTTTTCCGTTGATAAGGGCATAAGTTATTTCGTGTGTCATCGAGTCGGTGGCCTGCCACAGCGAGCCTTCCTTTTTCATGCTCACTTTCAGGGTGTTCACGCCTTTAGCGCTGTATTCGTATGCCGTGTAGATGCTGTCCGCCCAGTCGCCGTCTCTCCAGGCAAGCGTTGTTTCGCGCTCGATGCGCGAAGAAGCGTTGTAGGTGTTTTCCAGTTTGGAGACATACACCCGGTTGCCGTCCGACATGAGCGAAGTGGTGCATGTCAGCACTTTGCTGCCGCTGTAAGTATATTCGTCAAGCCGGACAGGAAGCCATTCCGCACCCGCCTCTTCCCAAGCCCATGCTGTAGCAGTCAGCACGAGAGAGCCGGTGTATGTTTTTGTGGTGCGTGATGTGCCGAACCATGCTCCGTTCTTCCAAGCGTAGGAGGCGTTGTCGGTGATGTTGGAGCCGCTGTAGTCTTTTGTCACCTTTGTTTTTTCCACCCAGCCTCCCGACCATGTGTATGTCACCTGCTCTGTCAGCTGCTTGGCTGTGTTGTACACGTATGTGTTTTTAGAAGTGCCTTTCCATCCGCCGTTTTCCCAGCCGGAGTATTTCTCCTCGAGGGTCTTTTTCTTGTTTGCGTCATAGGCGGCTATCGTGCCTTTGCTGCCCACCCATTGCCCGTCTTTGTAGAGCCAGTAGAGACTCTTGGTCTGGTTGCCGGCGGCATCGAAGTCCCACTCGTATTTTTCCACGAACTCCAGTGCCCCCGCAGCGGCGTTCCACTTGCTGTAGCGCGACAGAGTCCGCGTGCCGGCGGCATTGTACTCATATTCATAAAGTGTCTGCACCCGCCATGCCCCGTTCTCCATCACATAAAAAACGGAGCCGGTATTGGTATTGCCGTCGTAGAGCAGGACAGTGCTGTCACGCCCCGCCCATGCGTGTGCCGAAGCGTCCCACTGATAATTGACGGTTGTGGTGGCGGTGGAACCGGTGTAATACTTCCTGTAACGGGACACTCCGGTCTTCCCGCCGCCCGTCCAAAGGTATCGCACCTCGGCGAGAGTGTTGCCGGCGGCATCGTACTCATATAGCGTGCTTGATGTGATGTTACCGTTGTCGTCATATCCGACTATGCTGTCCACAGGGCATGCCGCAGCCTCTGCAACCCTTGCAGGACGCGCTACAAGATGAACGGGAGCCGGATGCGGGCAGACAAGTGTGTCCTGCACAACGGCAGAATCATTGCCAGCCGGCACAACGTCACCGGCGGCGGAAGCCGGCAGCACAACAAGAAACATGGCACAAAGCATCAATAATGCAGAATACATTATACGCATAACCCTCGGTACAGTAAAATAAGTTATCTTTATTTTTCAGCAGGGCATGCGCACCCTGTCCGCTACAGACAGACGCGCAGCAGCAACGGCAGGAACAAACAAAAAGTGCCCACGGACATTGTTCCGCCATTGCACTATAACACCCTTTTGTCGATTACGGCGCAAAGGTACTGTTTTTTTCCGACACCTGCAAATAAATATGGCGAAAAGTTGCAATTGGTGTAATTTTTCACTGCCCTATGAATTTTCACTGCCCCCCAACGGTATGATTGCCGGTCGGGTTTAATCAACTATCAATTATCAACTATCAATTGTCAACTATCAACTATCAATTATCAACTATCACCATATATAGCCACTGCTGAATTCTCAGCGTTTTGTTGTTTTTGTGCTGATTTTTTGCCGAAAACATGACGACAGAGATATTTGCGCCGCTTACTTCATATTGACATTCAAGCACTTCCGCACACTGAAAAAATATTTCATTTTTCCCCATAGCGCTGACTGAAACGCCGAGTATGAAAAGACCAATCATGCACTTTCGCCCATATTTGGCAAAGAATTTCAACAAAAACATCCGACTTTCTTGCCCAATCTCACCTCAGAACCATAGATTTGGCAAAGAAGCGAAGACAGTTGATAATTGATATTTGATAGTTGATGGTTTTTTATCTCCTTCGGAGGAGGTTCTGCGGCATAGGAGAGGAGGATTGACATTTCATAGTGAAACCCGACAGAGCCTGCGCCGATGTGCGCAGGCTCTGTCTCTATACTCTATAATATGATGCTTATATGATGAACTTATATATCATTACGATCACCGGGTTTTATATTATTATCGTCAAGATTCGGCAAAGAGGAGGTACCCCCTCCTGAACCCAGAAGAATAGATGCAGTGAGCTGCATAACCGTCAATGCCGTTTCCGGCGCAAAATAATGTTTCATATCTGTTTTCATTTTTATATCCAATCCTGTTTGTTTTTGTTTCAGGCTTCCTTTCCCCGCAGAAAGACTGTCTGCGGGGAAGGAAACAATACTATTCTTTAGTCAATCTTTGCACCCTGTGCATTGTAACGTACGCCGTTGCGCTCTATCACCATTATGCCGTTCTCAATGTATTTACGCACTCCGTCGTCAGCTTTGTCGGGCACAAGTTCCAGTTCGGTAGTCACCTGTCCTCCGCTGATGATGCGCATGCGTGGCTGAACATGTTTTATCTCTTCTTCGGTCATGTCAAGATAGAAGTACCCGCGGAAAGCACGCATCCAGGTAGAGTAGTTGTTCGGATAATACAGACGGTTGTCGTAGATATACACTTTGCGTCTGTCCGGTCCGTCGGGACTCAGGTTCTCGCGGACGATAGTGTTGCGGAACTGCACTTTGCCGTCTGTGACGTAGGTGGTATTGTCCGCCTTTTGCGCCTTTATCTCCACTCCTTCGAACCTCACATTTTCCGCTTTTGTTCCGCTGTAGAAGACGTAAGGAGTGTTAGCTGTCATTGTAGTGGAGACAGATACGAAGTTGAAATTCAGAGAGCCGTTGTCATATTCAGCTCCTTCAAACGCGTAGATGCAGCCGTTGAAGGCGTGTTTCTGATTCTCCCAAAGGTTGAAGTCAAAGGGCAGAGAAACGACGTTCCACTGGTTGGCGGCCATAGTGCGCTTGTAGGTCACGTTCTTTTTCTTACCCGCCAGATTCGCCAGTGTGGTGTACCACGCATCGCCTTCGTACTTGTCGTCCACGAGTTCAAACTCATCCGACTGTGCCGTCCATTTCGCAGTGTAAGTGGTGGTGGCGGCAGGCATGGTTGCAGCGGGAGTTGCGTCCCAGCCGGCAAAGTCGTAGCCGCCTTTGGTCGGGTTGGCGGGAGCTTTGATGGTTGTCCCCCACTCCACTGAACCATGTGTATAGTCGCCGTCAGCCGTTGCCGTTGTTCCGCCGGCAAAGTTCCAAGTAAGGGTGTACTGTTTTTTACTCTGTGTGAAGTTGGCGCGGATAGCGAGGTCGGCTGTTACAGATTCTGGCAGGTATTCGCCCTCGTCATCCGTCCAACCAGTGAATGCGTAGGTGTACTGCGCATCATCAGCGTGTTTTTTGGCGGTAACAGTCGTGCTGCCGATAGTGAGTGTGCTTCCGCTGACAGAAATTTCAGTGCCGCTTTCCACGTCATCAATAGCAGCCACATCCACCGTGCCATAGCTTGTATTACTGCTCTCGATGGTAACATCGTAGGTTGTTACTAAGGGAGCCTCCTTGAAGGTTGCAGTGCGGGTTATATTTTCAGTCATAACAAATGTTCGGGTGGCAAGGGTGCCGTCCACATTATCCGGAGTACTGCCGTTTTCCAACAGCCACTTGTCAAATACATTCCCACTTGTAGTTGCATTTGCTGTAACTGTTATGCTCTGACCAGCCTGACAAATATACTGATAACTGTACGAACCCACATTTATAGTCAGCGTGTATGTAGTGTAACTTGGCTCATAAATGGCACGGACGAGCATACCATAGCGGGTTCCGATATGACTATTATCATCATAATCTACATAAGTAACTTCATATGCATTATTGTTCTTATTTCTTTCAAGACAATAACTACCCCCTCTGCCATAATCATCTGAACCCGCATATGTGCTTGACCAATAATATTGATACTCCCCTCCCCAGGATGTATTACCAGAATAGCATCCTCCAGCAAGGAAAATAATGGAATTATTGTTACTTGTACTCGTAAAAGTGTTATTATTACCTGTTGGCGGAATTAATTTAGTGCATACTTAATTCTGCCAATGGGCTTGTCGTTAATGAAGTTTACGTATTGCAGAATGGTAAGTGCACTAATTTTGCCAATGATCCTGGCAAACAAACCATTCGTTATTTTCGCATA
>JAFPZY010000057.1 GCA_017417025.1 Paludibacteraceae bacterium
CGGCGAGACTGTTCTTGACTCCCGCGAGTGGGAGTACGGCTCTACTCCGGCTTACATGGGTACTACTCCCGTGAAGGCGGAGGACGAGAACAATACGTACAGTTTCTCGGGCTGGGACAAGGAGATAACTGCTGTTACGGGCGAGACCTCCTACCGTGCCTCCTACACCGCCATCCCCAAGACTCCGACCGCGCTTGACGGCGTTCAGGAGGCGGAGCAGGGAGCCGTGAAGGTGGTTGAGAACGGGGTGATGTACATCATCCGCGGCGGCATCAAGTACAACACAGCAGGCGGGAGAATTGGCAATTGATAATTCTTATCTCCTTCGGAGAACGATCTGAAGGTATGGACAATTGACATTTCGCAGCTGACCGGCAACCGCAGGCAAGATGCATGCTTGCCCTGCAGCGAAACCGGCTAACGCGGAATATGACAAAATGGCAGGCGGCACAAGTGCCGTCTGCTGTTTTCAAGCAGTTTTTTGTCACGGAGTGTGAGGGTAGTGTGAGGGTACTGTTACGGTAGTGTGACGGTAGAAGACAGCGCAGGCGGAGCAGGGACATGCGGGCAATGCCGTTACTGCCAAAATGGCAGAGGAGGGGTGTTTGGCACGGTTTTGGTAGTAAGCAATGCGGACGGCGGCATTGTGCGCGGCAACAGCCTGCAGAGACATAGCGGGACCGCAGCCGGCAGCCTGCAGAGACATAGCGGGACAGCAGCCAGCAGCCTGCAGAGACATAGCGGACGCAGGCAGCAGAGACGCGGGGACGCACCGCCGGCAAAAGAGTAATAACAAAAAAACAATACATACTATGGCAAAAGGCAATATCGGGGTAACGGCAAACAACATCTTCCCCGTCATTAAGAAATTCCTCTACAGCGACCACGAAATTTTCCTGCGCGAGCTGATAAGCAACGCCGTGGACGCAACGCAGAAACTGAAAACCCTCGCCTCCGTCGGCGAAGTAAAGGGCGACTTGGGCGATACGCGCGTGCGCGTAATCCTTAATAAAAATAAGAACACGCTCACCGTGCAGGACCACGGTATAGGCATGACCGCCGAGGAGGTGGACAAGTACATCAACCAGATAGCCTTCTCCGGCGCGGAGGAGTTCCTCGGCAAGTACAAGGACAAGGCCGAAGCCATCATAGGCCATTTCGGACTGGGTTTCTACTCCGCTTTCATGGTGGCCGACAAGGTGGAGATATTCTCGCTCTCTTACAAGGACGACGCTAAAGCCGTCCACTGGTCGTGCTCGGGCGACCCCGAATACACCATGGAGGAGACCATAAAGGCAGAGCGCGGCACCGACATAGTGCTGCACATCAACTCCGAGTTCAGCCAGTATCTTGAAGACGCCACCATTCAGGGGCTGCTGACCAAGTACTGCAAGTTCCTGCCCGTGGAGATAGCTTTCGGCAAGAAGAAGGAGTGGAAAGACGGCAAGGAGGTTGAGCTTGACGAGGAGAACATCATCAACGACGTTCAGCCGGCGTGGACCCGCAAGCCCGCCGACCTCACCGAGGACGACTACAAGCGCTTCTACCACCAGCTCTATCCCTCGCAGTTCGACGAGCCGCTGTTCCACATCCACCTCAATGTGGACTATCCGTTCCACCTCACCGGCATACTCTATTTCCCGCGCATCAAGCGCAATCTGGACGTGCACCGCAACAAGATACAGCTCTACTGCAACCAGGTGTTCGTCACCGACGAAGTGGAGAACATAGTGCCGGAGTATCTGACTCTGCTTCACGGCGTTATCGACTCGCCCGACATACCGCTGAACGTCTCGCGCAGCTACCTGCAGAGCGACAACAACGTGAAGAAAATCTCTTCGCACATCACCAAGAAAGTGGCGGACAAACTTGCCGAGCTCTACAAGAACGACAAGGAGGACTTCTGCAAGAAGTGGGACGACATCAAACTCTTCATCCAGTTCGGCATGCTCAGCGACGAGAAGTTCTACGAGCGCGCCATCGGCTTTGCGCTGCTGAAGAACCTTGAGGGGCAGTACTTTACGCTGGAGGAGTACAAGAACAAGGTCAAAGACGCACAGACAGACAAGGACGGCAATCTGGTGCTGCTCTATGCCCAGAACGCCGATGCCTCTTACGCCTACATAGAGCGGGCAAAACAGAAAGGCTACGATGTGCTGCTCATGGACGGCGAACTGGACGTGCACGCGATGTCGCAGTTCGAGCAGAAGAACGAGAAACTGCGCTTCGTGCGCGTGGACAGCGACACCATCGAGAACCTCATCCGCAAGGAGGATGCCGCCAAAGACACTTACTCCGACGAGCAGAAAGAGGGTCTGCGCAAGGCGCTTGAGGCATGCCTGCCGGAGAACGAGAGGCTGCGCTTCTACGTCAATTGCGAGGCTGCGGCGGAGGACGCACTGCCTGTCTTCCTCACGCAGAACGAGTTCATGCGCCGCATGAAGGAGATGTCGGCGCACCAGCAGGGGATGTCCTTCTACGGCGACATGCCAGACCAGTACAACATTGTTATCAACACCGCTCACCCGCTCGTAAAGGACCTGGCAGCCAAGATGACCAGCGAGGAGGTGGAGGAAGTGGTGGAAAACAAGGACGGCGACAAGAAAGAGGGCGAAGAGGCTCCCAAGCAGACCGTGAAGAAGACCGTCTGGACGCTTTCCGGCGAAGACGAGCGCCTGCACCAGCTGCTCGACATAGCCCTGCTCGCTTCCGGCCAGCTCAAGGGCGAGGCGCTTGCCAAGTTCGTGAACCGCTCCGTCAGCATGCTGGGCTGAGACAGCTCCTGTACACGCAACAAAAAAGCATGTCACGTTTTGCAGTGACATGCTTTTTGCTCTGCTTCAGGCTGTTAGCGCAGTTTTTGTATCAGTGTCAGGCCGTCGCGCACAGGCAGTATCACTGTGGCCAGACTCTTGTCCGCCGCCACGCGGTCGTTGAAGGCGCGCAGCCCTAAAGTCTGTTTGTCGTGGTCGTAGGCAGGGTCGGCCACATGTCCGTCCCACAGCGTGTTGTCGGCGGCAATCCATCCCCCTGCAGGCACTTTGGGCAGCACAACGTCCAGATAATCATTGTATTCGCGCTTGTCCGCGTCGATGAACACCAGTTCAAACAGCCCCTCCAGCTGCGGCACAATGGCAAGCGCGTCGCCGGTAAGAGGCCTTACTTTGCCCCCGAAGGGGGAGAGGCTGAGGTTGTGTTTTATCCGCTCTTCCAACTCGTCGTTGCGCTCTATGGTCACCACCTCTTCCGCCCCTTCTGCGAGGCAGAGGGCGGAGTAGCCGGTGTAGGTCCCCAGCTCCAGGACGCGGCGCGGACGCAGCATCCTGCCCAGCATGCTCAGCACGCGCCCTTGCAGGTGTCCGGACAGCATGTGGGGGTTAAGAACGTCAAGATTGGTGCTGCGCGTTATAAGGCGCAGGTATTCAGGCTCTTCCGATATGTGGCCAAGAATGTAGTCTTCAAGTCTCTCTTCTGACATAGTGTTAGGCTTTAGCGGGGCTTACAGCCTCCGATGCATAAAAAAAGTGTGCAAAAGTACGAATTTTCTTGCATATATCAAAAAAATGTTATACTTTTGTGCCCTGAAAAATATAGTAAAATATAGTTTAACACTCAAATAACTGAAACTGTGGAAAAAATTGATGAATTGGATCGCCGCATCCTGCAGATTATCACACAAAACGCACGCGTACCTTTCAAGGATGTCGCAGAAGAATGTAAAGTAAGCCGTGCTGCGGTGCATCAGCGTGTACAGAGGCTCTTCGACAACGGCATAGTCCTCGGCTCCTCTTATCAGGTTAACCCCAAGATGCTCGGCTACAACCTCTGCGTCTATGTCGGCATCACGCTCGAGAGAGGCTCGCTCTACGACTCTGTGTGCGACGAACTCGAAAAAATACCGGAAATAGTTGAGAGCCAGTTCACGCTCGGAGGCTTCTCGATGCTTATCAAGCTCTATGCGCGTGACGACCAGCACCTCATGCAGCTCCTCAACAGGCAGATACAGACCATCCCGGGCATAGTCAAGACAGAGACGCTCACCGCCCTCGACCAGCGTATCAGCCGCAATCTCCCCATCGCCTGAAACTGATTCTGTAACATGGAAAAGGTCATCAGTGGCATAAGGCCGACAGGAAACCTGCACCTCGGTAACTATTTCGGCGCGGTAAAGAGTTTCATCCGCATGCAGGACGAGTATCAGTGCATGTTCTTCATTGCCGACTGGCACTCGCTCACCACGCACCCCACGCCGGAGAACCTGAGGCGCTCTGTGAAAACCATCCTCTCCGAGTACCTCGCCTGCGGCATCGACCCTGCCAAGGCACCCATCTACGTCCAGAGCGATGTCAAGCCCGTGCTGGAGCTTTATCTCTACCTCAATATGAACGCGTATCTCGGTGAACTTGAGCGCGTTACGAGTTTTAAGGAGAAAGCGCGCACGCAGCCCGACAACGTCAATGCAGGGCTCCTCACTTACCCCACGCTCATGGCGGCGGACGTGCTTGCGCACAAGGCGGACAAAGTGCCTGTGGGCAAAGACCAGGAGCAGAACATGGAGATGATGCGCCTCTTTGCACGGCGCTTCAACCGCATCTACGGCGTGGACTTCTTCAAGGAGCCGGAGTCTTTCCACTTCAACAAAGAGGCGGTCAAAGTCCCCGGGCTCGACGGCAGCGGAAAAATGGGCAAGAGCGAAGGCAACGCCATCTATCTGTGTGACGATGAGGCAACTATACGCAAGAAAGTGATGCGTGCCGTCACCGACAGCGGACCCTCGCAGCTCAACCAGGAGAAGCCGGAGCCTATACGCAACCTCTTCAGCCTGCTGCGCCTCGTCTCTGCCGAGGACACCTACGCCTACTTTGACGATGCGTACAACAACATGACCATCCGCTACGGCGACCTCAAAAAGCAGCTCGCCCAGGATATCAACGCTTTCTGCGCACCTATACGCGAGCGCATTGCCGACTTCAGCAGCAACGACGCTTACCTCGACAAGGTGGCAGCCGAAGGCGCGGAAATAGCTTCCGCAAGTGCCGAGAAGACGCTTGCCGAAGTACGTGCAATTATTGGTTTCGGCAAATGATGAAACGTCTGTTCGCCCTCATATCGCTTGTCTTTGCCGCGGCTGTGGCTTCTCTGCCTACCGCCACGGCGGACGACTATGTGGACGATGTCTATTTCTTCTCCGCCCAAAAGCAGTCCGCCAAGTCTGCCAAGAGGCAGAAAGCGGCCGGTGCAGCATCTTCGTCTGCCAAGCCGCAGACTGCATCCGCCCCGACAGCCGCTTCCTCCAAGCCGGCTGCCGCCAAACAGGAGAAGGTCCGCTTCGTCCAGGTATCCGACACCGTCGTCAAAGCCGTCATACGCCGCTGATATGCCATGAAACACGCTCTGCTTTCATATTGCCGCTCTCTCCTGCTTCCCGCACTGCTCTGCGCCGCCTCTGTTGCTGCGCAGGACGTGCAGATTCTCGGCGACCGGAGTATCACGGGCACTGCACGTTACACAGCTATGGCGGGAGCCATGGCCTCTGTCGGTGCCGACCCCTCGGCTGTTCTTGACAACCCCGCAGGGCTCGGACTCTACCGCCGCATGGAGGTCTCTCTCTCACTCTCCGAGCAGATTGAGAGAAACAAACAGCTCCGCGAAGACTTCGTCACCGGACATGTCTTCGCCCTCCCGCAGGCATCGCTCGTCTTCGCCCTCGAGAACCGCAATCCCGAAGGCGGACTGCGTTTCTGCAACTTCATGCTCTCCTACAACCGCCTGCGCTCTTTCTCCTCCCAGTCACTCGCGTGGGGGGTGAATCAGCCGTCGCTTGCAGGACTCATGATTGACCAGGTCGCCAATGTCGATGAGCGGACGCTCGCCGCCTCGCAGTACAACAACGACAACACAGGCTGGCTCAGCGAACTCGGCTACTGGACCTACATGATCAACCCCGCCTACGACATCAACGCCGAAGGCGACACCCTCGGCTTCCTCGGCTGGGACGCGGCTTATGGCATAGCTCCGGCAACGGCCGTCAAGGTGGAAGAAGGGGGCTATCTCGACGAGTTTGCCTTCCACTGGGCGGCTAATATCAACAACGCCTGGCACGTGGGGCTGGGGCTTAACGTCCGCTCGCTCTACTACACCAAGCACCTCACTTACGAGGAGGCGCTCTCGTCGGTCAATCAGGACTACCTGCGCCACCATGCCTATGTCAGGCAGTCGGGCGCGGGCTTCAGCGCTTCGGCGGGAGTTATATGGCAGCCGCTGTCTTTCCTGCGTGCGGGACTTGCCATCCAGTCGCCCGTGCTCGCCTCTGTCTCCACGCGCACCAACTCGGCGATGACGCTTTTCGACTCGGGCAACGCCCCCGGGGCGGAAACGCTTGTCTATCAGCATCGTGACAAACTCACGCTCCCCCTCCGCACAACGGCGGGACTGACATTCCTCTTCGGCCGCAAAGGGCTCCTCTCGCTCCAGTACGACTACCGCCACATAGCACATATCAACGACATACACACTCTCAAACTCGGCGCGGAATTTGTCCCTATCAACAATCTCTTCCTCAATCTCGGCTACGCCTGCGAGTCTGATTTCCGCCGTGACGACCAGCTCTTCTTCCTCAAAACCAACGACGTGCGCACCGACGGCGACTTCAGGCACCGGCTCACTGCACATTACGCCTCGGCGGGCATTGGCTTCCGCTCCAACGTCTTTGTCGCGCAACTCGCCTACCAGTTCGGCTTCCGCAACAGCCGCCTCTATCCCTTTGCCGTCTCCGACCCCGACTTCTCGCCAGCGCCTTTCGATATGAACACCATGACGCACCGCATTGTCCTCACTCTGGCGTGGCATACCCACTGACCTTATTATAGCGCGCGTAAGAGACGGCTTCTTTGACATAACTGCCATTCCATGCCCCGCTTGGTGAAGACGGATATAGGGCGGATATGGCTGCTCTCTGCGACAGGACCCAAGAGACCGGAAAACTCAACAGATTTTCTTAAACGGGGTCAATAGGCTGCCAATGGCGCGCCGATACGTTCTGCCGTGACCCGCATTCGCAGGCTCTGCGGAGCAAAATGCGGTAGCGGAACGGTGGTCGGATTACAAAGGCTTCCCACACCTCAAATCCTTTCATTAGGAGTTTTCTCGAGTAGGCGGTTCTGTCGCTTTTTTTACGATTTGACATCTTTATATGGCAATCTGAAGAACATGAAAATTATTTTTCATTTTTACTTGCACGCTCCGATTTTTTGTTGTAACTTTGCACACGGATTTCAAAAAGAACTCCGCATAAGACAGTAAACGGTTAAGACACACTACAGCTTATGTTTCGTAATCGCATGCTTTATAGGACTATAGCACAGCTCTGCTGTTAGGCAGAATAACTGTGCTCTTTTTGTTTCATATAGTAGCAGCCAACCCGTGAGGGCGGTATAAAGCGCAAAAGCGCAAAGTGAACATTGGCATTTTTATTCGGGAACTTCGGCAGGTCTGTTCTTTCGTATCTTTTTTTATATTTTACAAATATGAAGTATGGATACATCCGCGTCAGCAGCGACAAACAGACTGTAGAGAACCAGCGTTTCGAAATCATCAACTTCTGCGCCGGGCAGGGGTGGAGTATTGACGGCTGGATTGAGGAAACCGTTTCCGGCACATGTGCTTACTCCAAGCGCAGGCTCGGGAAACTGCTCAAGAAGGTAAAGGACGGAGACATCATCGTCTGCAGCGAGTTGAGCAGACTGGGCAGAAGCCTCTACATGATTATGGAAATCCTCAGCCTCTGCATGAGGCGCGGGTGCCGTGTCTGGACCATCAAGGACGGCTACCGCCTCGGCGATGACATACAGTCGAAAGTGCTGGCTTTCGCCTTCGGGCTCTCCGCCGAAATAGAGCGCAACCTCATATCGCAACGCACGCGTGAGGCGCTTGCAAGGGTCAAGGCTGAAGGGCGGCATCTCGGCAGAGCCGTAGGCAGCCGCAATTCATGGCAGAGCAATCCGCTTTACAGGCACGACCGTTATATAAGGCGGGCGCTGGCCCAGGGGCTCTCGCAGCGCGAAATATGCCGGCGGTTACATTGCTGCCGCACCACTTTCCGCCGCTACCTCCTCCGCTATATCAACCGGCCTGACTGCCCGCCGGTGTCCCTGCCCGCCGACTCGCTGCCATGCCAACCTGCGGTAACTACGGCGTTGTAAGACCTGTAATAGCATCGTAAGGCCTGTAATAGCATCGTAAGACCTGTAATAGCGCCGTAAGGCCTGTAATAGCGCCGTAAGGCCTGTAATAGCGTCTAATACCTGTAAATAGTATAATTCGATAGTGCAGCTCGCACTCAAAAAAGAGCAAATGAACATTGACATAATGAGACACTTAAGCTAAGCGTCTGTGTGTGCCATAACCGGCTCACAACAAACGCCCGTTTGAGGTGTACCACCTGTAGTCCACACGATTTCAACACTTGACAAATAGATGGCACCGCTATTAGAACGAATGCCGACATATTCATAATCTGCGTCAAATGTTATTGTTGCAGTTGTAGAAGTAGAACCGATTTTAGTGCCTTGCGTATTAGCATTATACAAATCACTTGCTGCTGTATATGCAGTATTAGAGCCATATACATCAATTGTATTTGAGCCACTACCTACAGTGATTTTAACTGACTTAACCTTACCTCCTGACACTGTAGATACAATGCCCGAATTACTGTTTTTGGAACGCATTTGAATATTTCCACTGCTATCTTTGCCGCTATTACCAGCATACTTTGCATTGGAATTTTTGCTTACATTTGAGAAATCAGTATAAGTTGTACTCGTGGCAGCAAAATCATTTGCAGTCAACTCATCTGTGATTTCTTCTCCCCACGCATTTCCGACACCGAAAACGGAGGTCAGGAGGACCAGCAGCATCGCCAAAACAGACTGGCGAGACACTAACGAGAGAGAATCGGGTCGGGATCCTGCCCTGC
Source organism: Paludibacteraceae bacterium (assembly GCA_017417025.1). Taxonomy (GTDB): domain Bacteria; phylum Bacteroidota; class Bacteroidia; order Bacteroidales; family Paludibacteraceae; genus Colicola. The sequence goes on from JAFPZY010000057.1 coordinate 8,978, forward strand.
CCTTAGCGGAGGCACCGACTGCCCCTGCTCTGCTAAATAGCTTAAGTTTTCTCATAATGTTAAAAATTTAAGTTGGTTATATTGTTGTACATTTTTTGTGCAATACTATAAGGCTCCCTGCCTTGTCCGGCACCCGATGAAATATTCGTGCCCGCCGCCCAATAACGGGAACGCGTCCTTTGACATATTGATAAGACTGAAAAAAGACAGACACCGCATTTGCCGTGCCTGACTGAAGAACCAATCTCTCTGTACTGCAGCCAATATTCATTGCCACAAGCAGATATTTCCTTGCCACACTGGCACAGACTCTTTTTTCAGTCATTTCAATATTTCAAAGAGCACACGCGCCTTGCGCGTTGGTTATGTCTGGTCGCGGGGCATTGGGTTGCCCTCCGGTCACAAAATAGCAAAACAAACAACATGTTTAACTAAAATCATTGATTTTATGAAACACTTAAAAAATCTTTTATCGCAGCCCTCTGCCGGCAAGGCATCTGCTGCGGTTGTCGGTCAGCCGTCGGCTCACCGTCGGTATTCAAGGCTTAAACACCTTGCTCTGATGCTCTGCTTCCTCCTCGGCAGTCTGAATGTGTGGGGTGCGGATGTTATCGTCACTCTTGACAACATCGGTACGTCGCTTACTTCAACAGCGAATACCACGGCTTCAACTGCCGATATCATTGCCACCGGCACGGAGGACGAGTACACATTGAATTATTATCAATGTAAAAAGCAAGGAAGTGCAATGTTTATGACTAAGTCTGTCAACCCTTACATTTCCAATAAAACGCCTATGCCGGGAAATATAAAATCTGTTGAGGTGTTTATCAACAGCGGAGCATCAGGCAAAACCACTTATAACTGTGCATTTAGTGCGACTGAATGCAATGCCGCTAATGCAGCCACAGGTGTTGGTGCAGTGAAAATTACAGGTGGTAATAGTAACACTTTTGAGGCAGATGTTGAGGGAAAGTATTTTCTCATAACATTAGGTAATGCCAACAATGGTCAGGTGCTGAAATTAGTCATCACTTGTGATGGCGAAAGTGGTAGCGGTCAAACGGGCGATTCTGATGTTCCGGTTACAGGAGTTACATTGGATGGAAGTTCAATCACTTTGACGGTAGATGAAACACAGACATTGGAGGCAACAGTTACCCCTGATGACGCAACCAACAAGAATGTCGCTTGGGAGTCGAGCGATGAGGCTGTGGCAACTGTTTCAAATGCAGGTCTGGTAACAGCAGTTGGTGCAGGTGATGCAACCATTACCTGTAAATCCGTTGCGGATGATACTAAGTTCGCCACTTGTGCAGTACACGTAAATGCTTCTCCGTATACAAAATCTACTTTGATTTTCACTGCTGCTTGCGGTGGTTCCGGGACGGCAAGTGATGGTGCAGAATGGATAGTGACATCGGATGGATCCGAATCCAGTTTTGACAATGCAAAAGGAATTCACTATGGTACCGGCAGTGGCGCAGTTCAGTATATCCAACTTGCAACAAGTGATATAGAGGGAACAATTGCAAAAGTAGTAGTAAACGCAAGTACTGCATCTGGTGTTTCTGCAACTGCATCTGTTACGATAGGTGGTGACGCCTTTGGAGGTGATGCTCAATCTCTTACAGGCACGGCGGCTGAATATACATTCACGGGTTCTGCTTCCGGTAAGATTATCGTATTGGTAACGAAACCAAGTAGTGCAACTAAAGCTATTTATGTTAAATCAATAGTTGTATATTATATTGCTGCACCTTCAAAGACTCCGGCAGGCTTGGCATATGCCGATGCGGATTTGAGTAAATTGGTGAAATTGGGTGCAAGTTTTACCGCTCCGACTTTGGATAATCCGAATAGTTTGAGTGTTGCATATACAAGTAGCAATACCGATGTAGCAGAAGTTGCAGCAAATGGAGCTGTTACTATCAAGGCTGTGGGCGTTGCAGAGATTACTGCATCGTCGGAAGAGACAGAGACATACAAAGCAGGCTCGGCTAAATATAAAATCTATGTAGTAGCTCATGAAGGTACAGAGGCTGATCCTTATACCGTTGCAGATGCACGCGTAGTTATTGACAAAGGCGAGACAGGAATTGCAGACCAATACGTAAAAGGAATCGTTAGTAAGATTGTAACTGCTTACAATTCAGAATACGGAAATATAACTTATGAGATTTCTGATGACGGAACTACCGAGGCTGCACAATTGCGTGCTTTCAGAGGATTCGACAAGGATGGAGCGTGGTTTACTTCCGAGGATGATGTAATGGTAGGTGACGAGGTTGTTGTTAAGGGGCAGTTTGCGATATATGGGACTATCTACGAGCTCGATGCCAACAACCAGCTCGTTTCTCTCAATCGCACCAAAACAGTAGCCGGTCTTGAATATGCAGAAACGGCAATTGAGAAGAATATCGGTGATGCTGCATTTACTAATACCTTAACCAACCCGAATAGTTTGGAGGTTTCCTACAGCAGTACAGCTACGGATGTTGCAACGGTTGATGAAAATGGAGAAGTAACAATCGTTGGTATGGGTACAACTACCATCAAAGCAACTTTTGCAGGAAACGCTTCCTATTTGGCAGATGAGGTTTCTTACACTTTGACTGTTAATGATCCTTCGTTAGTTAAAGTGACGTTCGACGCGACGGTAGATATTGCTTCCGACAATGCAGAGGGAATCACCAAAAACGGAGTTAATATCAAAGCTTCTCACGTAGATGGAGTTAATGGATCAAACAATCCTATTAACTATTATCAATGTTTCAAGAATGAGACATTTACTGCAACTTGCACTTTAGGAGACATCAAACGTATAGAGTTCTCATGCACATCTTCCAATCCCGCAAGTGGATTTGGTGCAAGTTATGCAGATGGTGTCTGGACAGGCAGTGCTGCAGTTATAGAGCTAAAGGCTACAGAGAAGCAGGTACAAATGAATACTGTAACCGTTTATTACAAGGTAGATGCACGCGCTGAGGCTGGTTTGGCTTATGAGACGACAGCCATTGATAAGCACGTAGGCGATGCAGCATTTGTAAACACACTGACCAACCCGAATAACTTGGCGGTTGCTTATGAAAGTAGCAATACCGATGTAGCAGAAGTTGCCAATGATGGAACTGTAACCATCAAGGCAGAAGGCACAGCAACGATTACTGCTTCTTTTGAAGGCAATGAAGATTACAAACCCGCAAGCGTTTATTATACTCTGACTATAAATGAGGCAGGTTTGGATAATGTGACTTTCGATGCTACGAGTGATTACACAGCAGATGCAAGCACATTGACTTTGTCTAAAGGTGGATTTACACTAACATTCACTAGCGGAGTAATGAATAATCAATCTGAATATCGCTTGTATCAAGGTCAGACTATGACTTTGTCTTCGAGTGATTATATAATCAAGAAGATTGAGTTTGTTTGCTCCTCCGGCAACCCGATAACCGGTTTTGATGACGAAACCGGTTTGGATAAAACAAATAACCGCTGGACAGGCAAAGCGAACAAGGTAGAACTGACTGCTTCAAACAAGCAAGTTCGTATAGAGCAAATGATTGTTTACTACGTTGAGGATACCCGTGCCGCTTCTGGTTTGGCTTGGAGCACTGATGAAGTAGAAATCACGCTTGGTGATGCATTTACTCCTGCAAATCTCGTTAACCCGAATAGCATTGACGCAAGTGCAATCACTATCGCAAGTGACAATACCGATTTGGCAGTTGTTAATGATGGCGTTGTTTCGCTTGAGGCAGATGCAACAGGCACGGCTCATATTACCGCTACCTTTGCAGGGAATGACGACTATAAACCTGCAACTGCGTCTTACACAATCATCGTGAACGATCCTACTCCGACCATTTATGTTGACAAACTGAATGTTAACTTCACCTCTGTCAAAGTAGGTAATGAAGTACCTGCTGCTCAAACTATTAGCGTAACTCTCACCAACGTGGCTGCTGTAACCGCAACTCTTGGTGGTGACAATGCTGACGCATTCGGTATTTCTACTGAATCATTGACAGAAAGTGGTGATATTACTATCTCGGTTCTTGCAAATACCGATGCCGCTGCTTCGTATTCAGCAACGCTGACCATCAGCGATGGCGAGGAAGGTGCAGCAGACAAGACGGTTAACCTGTCCTTCGAAGTTGTTGTTGAAGACGATGTAACCGGTACTTGGACACTTGTTACCGACGCAACAACTCTTGCAGCAGGTAAGAAAGTAATCATCGCTCAATACGTTGAAGCTGATGGTGCTATCAATACTATGGCCGCTCAAAAGAACAATAACCGAGGTGTCATTGCAAGTACTGTTGCTGGTACAACCCTGACTCCGGCTGATGGTACTAAGGTAATGACACTGGCTGATGCTGGCGAAGGCAAGTTCTATCTGATGACTTCGGATGGCGAGTATCTCTACAATGCTTCTACAAGTGGTACTAGTTATTTGAGAACTAAAGAAGAGGCTGATGACGCTTCTTGGACGATTGCAGCAAATGCACAAGGTAAGGCTACTATTACTTCTGTAGAGAACACGAACCGTACCATCATGCGTTACAATGAGAATGGTTCTAACCCGGCTCTCTTCAACTGCTATGCATCTGGTCAAAGCGACATCGCTCTGTATATGCTTGAAGAAACAACTCCCGAACCTGTTTATGAGAATATTCGTGAAGGGGCCGTTGCCGGCAAGTACTATACTATCTGCTTGTCAAAGAAAGTGGTTGCTTTCCGTGGCGGTAGTTTCTGGACATTGAACAAACGTAGCGCAAGCGTTGCATATCTTGAGGAAGTTACCGGCGTACTGCCTGCAGGTACTCCGTATATCTTCAGTGTAAGTGATAATAAACTTGAAGTAGTTTACGAGGGTGAAGCAACTTCTACAGCTCAGGCAAATGGTGCACTCCGTGGTACATTTGCAGATTTGGTTCAAGAGGAGATTGATGGCATAGGTCAAACAGAACAATCTGACATCTATCTGTTGTCCAACAATACACTTTGGAACGTTACCGCTACTGGATCTTCCAACAACAAGATACTTGCAGGACGTGCATACATCGTCTTCAAAGATCTCCATGAAGTGACAGAAGCTCCGCAGTCTGTTCCCGGCCGCCGCGTGGTTGCAATGCCAATGCACAAGGATAACACTACCGGCATTGACGCTGTGAACATGAATGTAGAAGGCGTACAGAAAGTGGTGGTTGACGGACACATGTACATCGTGCGCGACGGCAAGATGTTCGACGCAACCGGCAGACTGGTAAAATGATTGTAGAGTAAAGTGATTTATCAACCTTCTAATTATTGAAAGATTATGAAAACGATGAAATCAGAATATCAGTCCCCGCGCGTGGACGTAATGAATATGATTCCTGAATCAGGTTTGTTGCAAGCCGCAAGTGGTCCTGCTTTGCAAATATCATTCGATCCTACTCAAAATAAGACCAGTGATTAAGCAGTAAAAGAACTCGTCCGCAAGGACATAAGATAACTTTATAGAGGAGGAGGTGTGCATTTGGGCACACCTCTTCCTTTTCCTTGCGGTGATTTGTCGCAGGGGAGAAGGCAACAGGGGAATTGATAATTGATATTTACCGCAGGCTGGAGGCCTGCGTACCCGGCGGGGGAATTTGATAGTTGATATTTATCGCAGGCTGGAAGCCTGCGTACCCAGTGTACCCTGCGTACCCGGTGTGGCCAGTGTGTCCGGCGGGGCAGGAGAAAATGGCAAAGGCTTCCGGTGGGGGGGAGTTTGCAGAATAATATCAAAAAACTTGCATAAATGGAAAATAAGCATTATCTTTGCAGCCGGAAAACAAAATAGACGGACTAGACGAACTAGACGGGCTAGACGAACTAGACGAACTAGACAAACTAGACGGACTAGACAAACTAGACGGACTAGACAAACTAGACGGACTAGACAAACTAGACAAACTAGACAAACTAGACGGACTAGGCGAACTAGACGGACTAGAAGAGCTAGACGAACTAGACGAACTAGACGAACTAGACCAACTACTACACTGCTAAACTGACCTGCTTATGTCTAAGTATCTTAACAACGGTGGTTTCTTGAGGTATCCGTGCAATTACCGCAACCTTGTATCATACAAGAAGACCGTGATATTGTATGACATGACAGTTTACTACATAACCGCCTACCTCAAGCCCTCTGACCGTACATACGACCAGATGAAACAGGCGGCACGCTCCGGCAAACAGAACATAGTAGAAGGTCTGGAGGACAGAATAACTTCAACGGACACAGGACTGCATCTTGTGAATGTTGCACGTGGCAGCCTGCAAGAGTTGCGGGAGGATTATGAAGATGAATTGAGGTCGAACCGTATGGAGCAGTGGCAACAGGGACATAGCCGCTATGCCGGTATGTTGCAGTTCTGCACTGCGCACAATGAGATTGATGATTATATGGCTTGGTATGGCAAGTGGGACAGAGAGACGTTTTGCAATGTTGCACTGACGCTCATTCATCAGGCGGACAGAGGGCTGATGAAACTCTTGCAGCAGATGGAGGCGGATTTCCTTGCAGAGGGCGGAGTGAAGGAACGCATGTTTGCCGCCCGCAAACAACAACGCGGCTATTAGAATAAGGAAGAATGACCAGAATGACTAGAAGAACTAGAAGAACTAGATGAACTAGTGGAACTAGAAGAACTAGACGGACTAGACGAACTAGAACAACTACGATAACAAACCAATAACTTTACACACTATTATGAAGTACAAATGCGATGTATGCGGCTGGGAGTATGACCCCGCCGTAGGCGTGCCTGAAGCAGGCATAGCGCCCGGGACAGCATGGGAAGACCTGCCCGCCGATTTCGAGTGCCCGCTGTGCGGCGTAGGCAAAGACGACTTTTCACCGGCAGAGTGAGGAGTATCCGTTTGCAGGAAGAGGAGTCTTCACCGGCAGAGTGAGGAGTATTTGCTTGCAGGAAGAGGACTTGAGGGCCGGCAACGGCTGACTTGTTTTCTTGTTTTGCATGAATGCAAAAATAAAGAAAAGTGCACTTTTGATGCACTTTTCTTGTTCTTTGCTTTGCGGCTCTGCTTGCGGGGGCTTTTTGCAGCGTTGCTCTGCTTGGGGAAGTGGGCGGTTGTCAGTCGGCGAGGCTGACAGCGTAGTATTGTACCCGTCCCTGGGGTGTGCAGCCGGTGATGAAGAGTGCGCGGTTGCGATCGTCGGCAGCCAGGGCGTTCTGCACAACCTCCTGCAGGTCCTCCTCAGTGCGTATGGTGCGGTTGTTGGCTTTCAGGATGATGAAGCCGGAGGGGAGTCCTGCGCTTTTCAGCCGTCCGTTCCGGAGGCTCTTGATACGCACGCCGTAGTTGATGCCGAGTTTCTGCTGCAGGTTGTCGGGCACAGGTTCGAAGACCGCCCCGAGCACGTCTGTCTGGTCCTGTTTCTCAATGAGGCCTGTTCCGCCTTCGCGGTTGGTGAGGCAGGCAGTTTTGGTGAGCAGGTTGCCACGGCGCAGAACAGTGACAGTGACGGTGTCGCCCGGGCGGTGTCTGCCAATCTGCTCCTGCAGGTCGGTGCCTGTTTTTATGGGTGTGGAGTCAATCTGTGTTATGACATCGCCCGCCTCTATTCCGGCTTTGTCGGCCGCTCCGTCGGGGACCACCTTGACTACATACACGCCCTGGAGGGTGGTGAGGTTCTTCTCTTTCTTCAGCTCGGACGTTATTTCCTGCATCTGCACTCCGAGTACGGCGCGCTGAACGATGCCGAAGCTGCGTATGTCGCTCACCACTTTCTGCACAATGCTCGTGGGCACGGCAAAGCTGTAGCCGGTGTAGGAGCCTGTCTGTGAGGCAATAGCGGTGTTGATGCCGACGAGTTCGCCGCGTGTATTGACCAGTGCGCCTCCCGAGTTGCCGGGGTTGACAGCGGCATCGGTCTGTATGAAGGACTCAATCTTCATGTCGGCGTTGAGGATGTTGATGTTGCGCGCTTTGGCCGAGACAATGCCTGCGGTGACAGTTGAAGTGAGGTTGAAGGGGTTGCCAACCGCCAGCACCCACTCGCCGACACGCAGTTCGTCGGAGTTGCCCATGATGATGACGGGGAGCCCTGTGGCATCAATCTTGAGCAGGGCTATATCGGTGTTGGGGTCGGTGCCGACCAGGGTGGCGTTGAACTCGCGTTTGTCGTTGAGCACCACCTGTATCTGCTGCGCTTTGTCAATGACGTGGTTGTTGGTGACTATGTATCCGTCCTCGGAGATGATGACTCCCGAGCCGCTTGCCTGTTGTGCGGGCATTTCGCGGCCCTGCTGCGGTCTGCCGAAGAAGAACTCGAAGAAGGGGTCGGACATGTACTGCTGCCGGCTCTGGTAGGTCGTTTTGACGTGTACGACGGCGTTCACCGACATCTCCGCCGCCTGCGTAAAGTCGGTTTCTCCGGCTTTAGGCAGTGCGGCAAAGCGTGCGTAGGCTGCCGACTGACCGGTGGTATCTCCGTTTGCTTCACTCGTCATCACCGTTCCGGTCTGCCGTTTGCCCAAGTACCAGGTTGTTCCTGCGCTCACTGCAGCGGCTGCTGCAAGGAGGAACAGATATTGGATTGTCTTTTTCATTGTGTTTATAGTTTATGTTTTATGTTTCGGGTTTGTCTGCAGGTCTCTATAGTGTTTTGTCTTTAGAGTTTTGCCTTCCGAGTATAAAATAACAAACTTCGTGCCAAACTTTTTTTGTGTATGTCGGAAAAAAGCAGTAACTTTGCAGCGTAATTAAAACTTATTGTGTTTATGAACCCAGCAATAACCTACATAGGCTGCGACGACCGCGACCTGCAACTCTTTGAGAGCCAGTATGCTCTGCCCGAGGGCATGTGTTACAACAGTTATCTTGTCAGCGGCGGTCGCATAGCCGTGATGGACACGATGGACCCCCGCAAGAGGGATGAGTGGCTCGACAACCTGCGCAAGGCTCTTGGCAGCCGGAAGCCCGATTATCTGATAGTCCATCACATGGAGCCGGACCACAGCGGCTCTCTTTCGGCCTTTCTTGAGGCTTATCCGGAGACCACGGTTGTGTGCTCCGCCAAGGCGCAGGGCCTGATGGCGCAGTTCGGCGCTGCTCCCGCTTCGGTGCAGACAGTGAAGGAGGGTGACACTCTTGACTTGGGAGGACTGACGCTGCGCTTCATCATGGCACCAATGGTTCACTGGCCGGAGGTGATGATGACGTATGTGCCTGAACTGCAGACGCTTTTCTCCGCCGACGCTTTCGGCAAGTTCGGTGTTTATCATGCAGACGAAGACGACTGGGCGTGCGAGGCACGACGCTACTACTTCAATATCTGCGGCAAGTACGGTGCTCCGGTCAGCATGGTTCTGAAGAAAGTTGCGTCACTGCAAATCAGCACCATCTGTCCGCTTCACGGGCCTGTTCTTGAGGGAGAGCGCCTGGCAGAGGCTCTCCGGCTGTATAATATATGGTCGTCTTACGGCGTTGAGACAGCGGGTGTGCTGGTGGCTCATGCCTCCATTCACGGCAACACGGCACGGGCAGCTGAGCAGCTGGCCGAGATGCTGCGTGCGCGCGGCATAGAGCGCGTGGCAGTGACGGACCTCTGCCGCGACGACATGGCCGAGGCTATTGAAGACGCTTTCCGCATGGACCGCATGGTGGTATGCGCGTCAAGTTACGACAACAACGTCTTTCCGCCTATGCACCAGTTCCTCTGGAAGTTGCAGCAGAAAGCCTACCAGAACAGGACCGTGGGCATAGTGGAGAACGGGAGCTGGGCACCGTCGGCGGGGCGCGAGATGAAAGCCCTGCTTGAGGGCATGAAGGACGTGCGTATAATTGAGCCGCTCGTCACAATACGCAGCACCGTCAGTCAGGAGTCGCTTGCGCAGATGGAGGCACTGGCAGACGCACTCGCCGGATAACCACGCATGGCACCCGCAGACACAGAGAGACTATGGAATGGCAACTATTGCAAGGTGATGGTTGCCAATTTCATGCTCCATTTCGCCTTCTATGTGCTGACTCCGCTGCTTCCGCTCTATCTGAGCGGACATTTCGGTGCGACGAAGGACGTGATAGGGCTTGTTTTGTCCGGATATACAGTGACGGCACTGCTTTTGCGGCCTTTCAGCGGGTATATTGTTGATACTTTTCCGCGCCGGCAGGTGCTTTTGCTGTGTTTTCTGCTGTATTTTCTCTGTTTCGGTGGATACCTGGTGGCGGGTTCGCTGCTGCTTTTTGCAGTGGTGCGGACGCTTCACGGCGGTCCTTTCGGGGCAGCCACCGTGGCCAACAGCACCGTCGCCATCGACGTACTGCCTTCCTCGCGGCGGCAGGAGGGGATAGGGTATTACGGGCTGAGCAACAATATAGCGACGGCAATCGCGCCCTCTGTGGGAATCCTGACATGGCAATATACGGGCAGTTTTGATGTATTGTTCTGGCTCGCTTTTGCGGCAGCTGGCATAGGTCTGGCAGTGAATGCGACAGTCAAACTGCCTTATCGCGAGCCTGTTACGGGCAAGGAGCCGCTTTCGCTTGACCGCTTTTTCCTGCTCAGGGGGTGGTTTGTGGGGCTTAACGTGCTCTTTTTCGGGACCTGCTACGGTGTGCTGAGCAATTATCTCGCCATCTACGGGAAGGAGGTTCTCGGCATGACAGGCGGGACAGGTCTGTTTTTTCTGCTGCTGTCGTCGGGGCTGATAATGTCGCGTCTGTGGGGTGCCCGCTCGCTTCGTGAAGGACGGCTGACGCGCAATGCGGCACTCGGTGTGACTGTGTCATCGGCGGGATATCTGCTGTTTGTGGCATGCCCGCATGTGGCAGGCTATTATCTCTCGGCACTGCTTATAGGGCTTGGCAACGGGCACTTCTGGCCGGCATTCCAGAACATGATGATAAACATGGCCCACAAGAACGAGCGTGGCACCGCCAACTCCACACTGCTTGTGTCCTGGGACCTGGGTGTGGGCATAGGTGTGCTGGCAGGCGGCTTCCTGACCGAGCATGCCGGCTATAGCGAGGCTTTCTGGACAGTGGCGGTTCTGCACGCCGCAGGCATGCTTTTCTACTGGCTTTATACACGCCTCCGCTACCGGCCTTTGGCCTGACAAGCAGGGGGAGGGGAGCGTTTCGGAAGACTATCGTGGGACATCGCGATGGTCAAGGCTTGGTCATACGGCTTGGTCTTGGTATGAGTCCGGTGCTATCCTTTCTATGCTGTGTTAATCCTGTGTTAATCCTGTGTTAATCCTGTGTTGAAGAAAGCCTGCCGGAGAAGAGGTGATTGAGGCTTGCGGCATGTCGGCTGATTGTTCATTGCGGGGATGCATAAAGAGGACTGCATTGCAGGGCTGCACAAAGAGAACTGCATTGTGGCGCATAATCCCCAAACGCTGATGACCGATTGGGGATAATGCGGAATAATATTGAACTTTAGCCCCTGTGCTTTAAGGCATGGGCAAGAAAAGCAATAGCCGCAGCGTGCTGCGGCTATTGGCTTGTATGGGGGGGGCGGGGTTTCGATATTCCGAGATTTCGAGATTTCGATATTCCGAGGTTTCGATATTTCGAGGTTTCGGGCGGGAGGGTTATTTCTTCAGGGCCTCCATGATTTTGGCTTCAATCTCGTCGGCGAGGTCGGGGTTGTCGTGCAGGAGGTTCTTGACAGCGTCGCGGCCCTGCGCGAGTTTGTTGCCGTCGTAGCTGTAGAAAGAGCCGGCTTTGGTGAGCACTCCGGTGGTTGTGCCGAGGTCCACCAGTTCGCCCACGCGCGAGATGCCCTCGTTGAACATGAGGTCGAATTCCGCTTTGCGGAAGGGCGGGGCGACTTTGTTCTTCACCACTTTGACGCGGACCTGGTTGCCAATGACCTCGTCGCCGTTCTTGATGGCAGTCACTTTGCGTATGTCGAGGCGGACACTGGCGTAGAACTTGAGTGCGTTTCCGCCGGTGGTTGTTTCTGGGTTGCCGAACATGACACCAATCTTCTCGCGCAGCTGGTTGATGAAGATGCAGGTTGTCTGTGTCTTGTTGATGGTGGCAGTCAGTTTGCGTAGCGCCTGGCTCATCAGTCGCGCCTGCAGTCCGACCTTGTTGTCGCCCATGTCCCCTTCGATTTCGGCGCGCGGTGTGAGGGCGGCGACAGAGTCGATAACCACCAGATCCACAGCGCTTGAGCGTATGAGTTCGTCGGCTATGTCCAGCGCCTGTTCGCCGCAGTCGGGCTGCGCGATGAGCAGGTTCTCCACGTCCACGCCCAGTTTTTCGGCATAGAAGCGGTCGAAGGCGTGCTCTGCATCGATGATGGCGGCAATGCCTCCCTGCCTCTGCACTTCCGCCATAGCGTGAATGGCGAGTGTGGTTTTACCGCTTGACTCGGGGCCGTAAATCTCGATGATTCGTCCGCGCGGATAGCCTCCCACGCCGAGTGCGAGGTTCAGCCCGACGCTGCCGGTGGGGATGACGGGTATGTCTTCTATTTTGTCTTCTCCGAGGCGCATGATGGCCCCTTTGCCGAAGTCTTTGTCGATTTTAGCCATAGCCAGTTGCAGGGCTTTGAGCTTCTCTGCAGACGGCATTTTCTTGTCTTCGCTCATATTGTGTGTCTTTAATAAATGTTATTCTGCGGGTTGTTTGCAGCCTTTGAATACGTTTCGTCCGTAGTCCACATATTCGTCGAGTTCCGGCACTTCGAGTCGCTCGCAGTTGAGGAACGCCTCGTCGTCGATATATTCCAGTTCCAGCTGCTCCGCCCAAATGACCTTGCTCAGGTACTTGCACTCGGCAAAGGCCTGTACGCCAATCTCTTTGAGCATTTTGGGCATTTTCACCTCCTGCAGGCTGCGGCATCCGATGAAGGCTGAGTTGCCTATTTTCTCCAGTTTGTCGCCGAAGACGACCGTCCGGAGGTTGATACACTTGTCGAAGGCGTTGTTGCCGAGCACCTCCAGTTGTGCAGGCAGGGCGATGTCGTGGAGCTGTATGCAGTTTTTGAAGGCCTCAGTCTCGATGGCGTTCAGGCGCTCGCAGAAAGTGACGGCAGCCAGGTTCTGGCACTCGGCGAAGGCTCTCTGTCCGATGCGGAAAAGCTCTTTGGGCAGCGCCAGTTTCTCTATCTGCAGGCAGCCTGTAAAGGCCTCGTCGTCAATGGCATACAGTCCTTCTGGCAGCTGCAGATTGAGCAGGTGCGTGCAGTCGCGGAAAGCGCCTTTCTTAATAGTGGTCACTTTTTCGGGGATAACCACTTTGGTGAGTTTGGCGCAACCTGCGAAGGCCATTTCGCCCAGTTCTTCGAGGTTCTCGGGCAGGTCCAGTTTCTCCAGTTCGGAGCAGCCTGTGAAAGCGCCGTCCTCAATGGTTTTCAGCCCTGCGGGGAAGTTGATGTTGGTGAACTTGCGGCAGGTGAAGAAGCATGCTTTGGGTATCTCTTTCAGTCCTGCCGGCAGCTTGACATCGGGGAGGTTCACGCAGCCGTAGAACGCTCCTGCGCCCAGTTCCTCCAGCCCCTCGGGCAGGTTGATGGATTTCAGTTTGTCGCACCCGTAGAAGGCGTACATTCCGATTTTCTTCAGGCTCTGCGGGAGGACAACGTCCTGCAGGTTCTCGCATTGGTAGAAAGCCGCAGTAGGAATGGCCTCAATGCCTTCGGGGATGGTGATGGTTTTCACCTTGATTTTCATCTTCTGCGTCCCTGCAAACGCCGCGCTTGCAATGAGTCGTGTGGGCTGTTTGGTTTTGAACACGTATTTGGCGGGTGCGGCATCGTTCACGCGGATGAGGCAGCCGTCGATGAACAGCGAGCCGCGTTTCCACTTTTTCTCGTTGTTGTAGATGCCGCAGTCGGTGAAAGCGTCCTGCCCAATCCACTTCACCGATGCGGGGATGTTCACTTTGGTCAGGTTCTTGCAGCCCTTGAAGGTGTCGTGGTCGATCATGGTGAGCTCGTTGTGGAGCACCACGTTGGTCACTGTTTTGTTGTTCTCGAAAGCACCGGCGGCAATCAGCCTCACCGTTGCGGGCACGACGTACTTGGCTTTTATGCTTTTGTTGGTGGCAATGAGGCAGTTGTCTATAATCAGCGCGCCGTCGGCCCAGAGGCTCTTGTCGTTCATTACGCCCGTTCCGTCGAAGGCGTTGCGGTAGATGTGCTCCAGTGTCTGCGGGAGGACAACAGAGGTCAGTTTCTTGCAGCCCTTGAACGCTTTTTCGCCTATCTCTGTCACTTTGTAGGTCTTTTGTCCTACTGTAATCTCCTCAGGCAGAAGCAGTTCGCCGCTCACATTGGGTGTTGGTGCCACCGCAGCCGTGCCGTCGGAAGGGTTCAGCTGGTAGTTGATGTCGTTGTACTGCGCCGTCTCCTGCTGGGCGAACAGCAGCACGCTGCACATAAGTGCCGTCAGTGTCAATAGCTGTTTCATGGTTCTGTAGTTTTTTTATTCAGGTTGCAAAGGTACATATATTTTTTTGTTTTTGCAAGCAACTGCTGTTTTTTTTGAATTTTTATGTCCGCAATATTTTGTTTTCTGCTGATTTTGTTGTATCTTTGCAACCTCGTTTGTTTATGGAGACACGCCAGCTCATATTATCTCCCGCCGAAGCGCGCATTATGGAGCAGGGTTTCCGCGTTGTGCGGCGCTCTGTGGATGCACGCCAGCGCGACATACGCGTTCTGCTCACCGTGCTTGCCGATGAACACGGCAATCTGCTGCCGCGCGAGGCGGAGGTTCCGCTATACAGCAAGCCCGTTTATCCGGATGTCAGCGGCTCTGCGCAAGAGGCTCTTGTGGTAGGTGCGGGTCCAGCGGGGCTTTTTGCCGCCCTTACGCTCCTTGAGCACGGCATACGTCCGGTCATCATTGAGCGCGGCAGGGACGTATCCGCCCGCAAACGCGACATAGCGCGGCTCAACCGCAATATGGGTCTTGACCCGTCGTCCAACTACTGCTTCGGCGAGGGCGGGGCAGGCACATTCTCCGACGGCAAACTCTTTTCGCGGAGCAAGAAGCGGGGCGACATGCAGCGTGTCATGGAGCTTTTCCACTTCTTCGGCGCGCCCGACACCGTCCTGTATGAGACGCACGCACATATCGGCAGCGACCTGCTGCCCAATATAATAAGGAGCATGCGCGAGTGCCTGTGCGCGCACGGGGCGGAGTTCCGCTTCGGCACGCTTTTCGACCGCCTTGACCCGTCGCTGCCCACTGTCCTCGCCATCGGGCACAGTGCCCACGACACTTACCGTTTTCTTGCGCAGGAGGGTGTTGCGATGGAGGCCAAGGGGTGCGCCATGGGGGTTCGTGTAGAGCACCCGCAGGCTCTTGTAAACCGCCTTATGTACCACCTTGGCGGTCGCCCGTCGGACGAGGCCGCCGCGCTTGTTGAGAACCTCGGCAACGCCTCTTATTCGCTTGTTACACAGGTGAGTGGCACGGGGGTCTATTCGTTCTGCATGTGTCCCGGAGGGCACATTGTCCCCGCGGCCTCGGCTCCGGAGACAGTCATAGTCAATGGCATGAGTGCGCGTCTGCGCAACTCTCCATACGCCAACTCCGGCATCGTTGTTTCGGTGCCTCCGGCGGGCCCTGCTATGCAGGCTCTCGCCTGGCAGGAGTCGCTTGAGCATGAGGCATGGCTTCAGGCGCGCGAGGTGCTCGGTTCGTCGCTGCAGGCGCAGGCTCCGGCACAGCGTCTGGCGGATTTTGTGGAAGGCCGTCCTTCCGCCTCGCTCCCTGCCTGCTCTTTCCTGCCCGGCATAGTCCCCTCGCGGCTCGACAGGTGGCTGCCGCCCGAGATAGGGGCTTTCCTCCGCCGCGGCTTCCGCGATTTCGACCGCAAGTACCCGGGCTTCCTCACCAACGACGCTGTCGTCCTCGGCGTGGAGAGCCGCACCAGCAGTCCTGTGCGCCTGCTGCGTGACCCGCTCACCATGCAGTCGCTCTCGCATCCTTTCCTTTATCCTTGCGGCGAAGGCGCAGGTTATGCCGGCGGCATCACCTCCTCCGCGCTTGACGGCATAAAAGCAGCTTTGCAACTATGTTCACGCGTACAATCCAGTGTTTAGGTCCGGAGGCTTTCATGCGTCTGCAGCAGGCGCGCGTACTCCTTTTCGGTGTCGGCGGAGTGGGGGGCTGGTGCGCAGAGGCACTGGTCCGCACGGGTGTCCGTCATCTCACGCTTGTCGATTTTGACACAGTCGCCCTCTCCAACATCAACCGCCAGGTGGTGGCCACTGCAGCCAATGTGGGTCAGCCCAAAGCAGAGCAGATGCGGCTCCGTCTCCTCTCGCTCAATCCGGAGGCTGACATAACGGCGCGGTGCGAGCGTTTTGACGGGACCACCGCAGCCTCTTATTGCTTCTCTGATTTTGACGCTGTTGTCGATGCCATCGACTCCGTCCCCTCCAAAGTCCTTCTTGCGCATCTGGTTACGGCTGCGGGTGTGCCTCTGTTCGCCTCTATGGGGGCGGCCCGCAGGCTTGACCCGCAGCAGGTGCGTGTCGCTTCTTTCTCCAATGTGCAGGGCTGTGCTCTTGCCCGTGCCATGCGCCAGCAGATGAAGCGCGTTTCTCTTTATCCCGCTCACTCTTTCCGCTGTGTCTTCTCTGCCGAGCAGCCGGCCCTGTCCGCTTCTCCGGTCCTCGGTTCTTTGGCTCCGGTGGTCGGCACTTTCGGCATGACTCTTGCCTCGCTTGTTATCCGTCACCTTATTGGCGGCTCTGCAGAGGCGGGCAAGGCCTGATGGGTCAGCCTTGCCGTGTGTGGCGGCTGACTTCCGCGCCTTTGTAGTAGAAGGCGAGTATCTCCTTGTAGTTGAAGCCTTTGTCGGCCATTACGGCCGCCCCTATCTGGCACAGGCCTGCTCCGTGCCCCCAGCCGTGTCCGCGAAGCACGAAGTCCGTGCCCTCTCTCTCTACGTCGAACCAGCTGGAATACAGGCAACTGCGCGACAGTGTGCGCCTTATTTTCAGTTCTTTGCCTATTGTCTCTGTGCGCTTGGTTCCGGCAATCTCGAGCCTGTCGATGCGGCCCGAAGCCCCTCTGTGCAGCGGGCGGAGGTCGGTTATGGTGCCGAAGTCGGTGCCTGACTTGCTGCGCACTATGTCCGACAGCTCTTCCTGCGTGTAGCGCACCTCCCAGTCGTGGAAGTCTTTCGTCTCGCGGTCGTAGTCGTTCAGCACGTTGCGCAGCACGCGCTCGTCTTTCGTGCCGCACCACGGGCAGTCCACCGGCTCCAGATACGGCACATGCACGTCCTCCCAGCACGTCTCGAACAGCTCCGTCCGTCCGCCGCAGCATTTGTGGAAGCGCGCGTCGCACACCTCTCCGCCGTAGGTCAGCACCTCGCCCTGCGTCGCCCTCACCGCTTCCACGGCTCTGCTGTTCATGCGCCGTGTCCCTTCATAGCGCTGGCAGTGGTCGTCCGCGCACACGTCAAAGCCTTTGTGCCCGTTGCTCTCCCACGCCGCCTGCCTCATGCGCGAGGCGGACGTGCGGTTGGCTGCGATGGCGCGGATTGCCCACGAGCGGGACATTACGGCATGCGCCTTCAGCAGCTCCATAGGGCTGTCGGCGTTCATCTCCGACGAGATTACGGAGCAGAGGTAGTCCTCTATATCTATCACGTTTACAGCCGTCTGTGTGCCGTCTGCGTTGTCGGTTATCTCCAGTTTCCCCTCAAAGGTCTGGTCCTCCTCCCTGTCCCAGTGGAAGCCGATGCCGATGCGCACGTTGTGCAGCCTGAAGCCGTTGGCTGCGGGCTCATGCTCTATGTGCGGGGCGGTCAGTATGCCTACGCGTATGTTCATTTTTTCTTTTGCCGGTTGAGGGCTATGCGCGCTTTCAGCTCCCATGTGCGGAGGCGGTCCTTGTAGAGGTTGTTGGCGTTCATGGTCTGTATGTCGCAGTTGGCGTCTGAGTTGTCGTCCCAGCGGCGGCAGTTGTACAGCACGTCGTATATGCGGCCTATCTTGTGTTCGCGGCTTATGCGCAGCCCCACTGCATAGTCTTCGCCGTACTTGGTTGTGGGGAAGTTCAGTTGCCTGAGCAGCGGAGTGAAGAACGCCCTCGGCGCACCTAATCCGTTGATGCGCAGTGCGTTGTTGCGCCCGTTGTCGGGTGTCCACTCTTTGTGGTCTATCACTCCCGGGGGCAGTTGGTGTCCGTCGAAGTCGGTCAGCTGGTAGGTGCCTATCACCATTGCGCACCGCTCGCGGTGGAAGGTGTCGATGAATTTCTGCACTGTGTCCGGCCCGCTGTACGTGTCGTCCGAGTCGAGCTGTATGGCGAAGCGCCCGCATTTCTCGTGGTGCAGGGCCGCGTTCCAGTTGCCGCCTATGGCGTGCCATGTCTTGTCCTGCGCTATATAGACGAGGTTCTCGTGCCCCTCCGCCACGATGCGTTTTATCACTTCCGCCGTGCCGTCCGTCGAGTTGTCGTCCACCACTATGACGTTGAACTTGTACCTGCTCTCCGTCTTCTGCGCCAAGGCGCTTCGTATGGCGGTCTCAATGGTGCGCACGCGGTTTTTGCAGGGGATGACCACGCTCGCCTCATACTCGAACTCGCCCGCCTCTGTGTCCGTGTCCTTGAACTCAGGCTCCAGGTATGCGCCCACGGCTTTCAGGTGCTCTGTCACGGCCTCCTCCATCTCTGTCTGCACTTCGCGGTTCTTCGGGTCCACATAGTCGAACAGTTTCTCACCCGACTTGCGGGTGTCTTCTTCGTGCTCGTAGTACATGTACTCGCTCACGTGCAGCAGTTCCCCCATGCGGCTCAGGCGCAGCCGCAGGTCGTACAGCCCCGCGTATTTCCAGTCTCTGTCTGTCTGCTCTAATGCCTTGCGCATCAGCTCGGTGCGCACCAGCAGCACGCTCCCGAAGTCGAAGTCGTCGCGCAGTGCTCCTTCCTGGCAGTCGATGACCGGAGCCTGTGTCACCGTCCCCCCCTGCTGCTGGAAGCGGTCGGCATACACCATTGCCGCTCCTGTGTCATCCATCAGCGCCTCCATGCGCTCTTGCGAGTACGCAACCCATCTTATGTCGGGTTTCAGCTGAAGGTAAATCTTGTCGCTTTTGGCCTCTGCAGCTATGCTGCGCAGGCGCGGTGTGGAGCATATACGCCCCTCCAAAATGAATGTGTCTGTCATGGTTTTATGTTTTTTTACAGCGCAAAGGTAATAAAAGATTTGTATATATGCAAATAAAAGTGTAACTTTGCAGCGAAAAATATATTTTGCGCTTATGATACTCATTGCTGACTCCGGTTCAACCAAGACTCACTGGTGCCTTATGACCGCCAACGGCCATTGCTCGGAGTATTTCACCGACGGGCTTAACCCCTTTTTCCAGACCCCTGAAGCTGTCCGCAGCAGCATCTCGGGGCAGCTCCTCCCGCAGATGGCGCGCGATATGTGGGCGGGCACCCTGACGCGCATCTTCTTCTATGGTGCCGGCTGCACGCCCGAAAAGAGCCCTGTCATCTCCGGCGTGCTGAAGGAGGTCTTCCCCAAAGCCGGAGTGGAGGTCTGCTCCGACATGATCGGTGCCGCGCGCGGGCTCCTCGGCCGTGAAGCGGGCATTGCCTGCATCCTCGGCACGGGCAGCAACAGCTGCTTCTACGACGGCACCTCTGTCCGCCGCAACGTCCCCGCTCTCGGCTTCATCCTCGGCGACGAGGGCAGCGGGGCAGTCCTCGGCAAGCGCCTGGTGGCGGACCTGCTCAAAGGCGTGGCGGGCGAAGAGCTGAAGAACCTCTTCCTCGCCGAGTACAACACCACGCAGGCGGAGATTATCGACAATGTCTATCGCCGTCCCTTCCCCAACCGCTATCTGGCGGGCCTGAGCCGTTTCTGCGCCGCGCACATGGACGAGCCGCATATCGCCGCGCTCGTGTATGACCACTTCGACTCCTTCGTCACGCGCAATCTCTTGCAGTATTTCTCGGGCGCGGAGGCGCTGCCTGCTGCCGCTACGCCTGTCGGTTTTGTCGGCTCCATTGCCTTCTTCTACAGGGACACCCTCGAGCGCGTCCTCCGTGCACACGGCCTCACGGCGGCTGCGGTCATGCAGTCGCCGATGCAGGGACTCAAAACTTATCATCGCAACGACGCACAACCAACACAATTCTGACACTTATGACTATCCGCGAACACATCTCTCTGCTCCCTTACAACACCTTCCGCATTGACGTGGAAGCCGCTGTTGTGGCTGAATATGAGTCGGTTGGGGAGCTCAAGTCCATCCTCAGGACATATAGCGGCATGCCTGTCCTGCCTGTGGGCGAGGGCAGCAACCTCCTCTTCACGCGCAACTTCGGCGGGCTGGTCCTCCGCTCGCGTATGCAGCGCGCAAAAGCGGTCAGGGAGACGGCCGGCGAGGTCTGGATTGAGGCGGAGGCGGGGCTCCGTCTCGATGACCTCATAGCCCAGCTTGCCGACATGGACATACGCGGCATGGAGAACCTCAGTCACATCCCCGGCACGGTCGGGGCTGCCGCTGTGCAGAACGTGGGGGCCTATGGAGTTGAGGCTAAGGACGTTATAGAAAAAGTCTCTGTCCTTGACACGCTCACCATGCAGACCCGCACTTACACCGGTGAGCAGTGCTGCTTTGCCTATCGCGACAGCGTCTTCAAGCACGGCAAACGCGGCACCTGCATCATCACCTCGGTCGTCTTCCGCCTCTCCAAAGGCGGGCCGTTCCGCCTCGACTACGGAGGCCTCCGCCAGGCTCTCGGGCAGGACGACGTGAGCCGCCTCTCCGCGCTTGACGTGCGCCGCGCGGTCATAGCCGTGCGCCGCGCCAAGCTCCCCGAGGTCGGCGAAGTGGGCTCTGCGGGCAGTTTCTTCAAGAACCCCGTCGTCACGAAGGACACTTTCGCCGCTATCAAGGCGCAGTACAGCGAGATTCCCTTCTTCCCCCTCGAAGACGGGGTTAAGATTCCCGCCGCGTGGCTCATCGAGCAGTGCGGCATGAAGGGGCGGACCGTCGGCGGGGCGCAGGTCTGGGAGAAACAGCCCCTCGTTATTGTCAATAGGGGGGGCGCGTCGCCTGGCGACATCGTCGCTCTCGCGCAGCTCGTCACAGACGCTGTCCGCGACCGCTTCTCCATCACTCTGACACCCGAAGTCAATTACATCTAACTGCATAACACATGGCAAGTTTCATTGTTGAAGGTGGACATCGGCTCCACGGCACCATAGCCCCACAGGGGGCGAAGAACGAGGCTCTGCAGGTTCTCTGTGCTGTCCTGCTCACGCGAGACACGGTCCTCATTGGCAACGTTCCTGATATTCTTGACGTTAATAACCTTATCGACCTCCTCCGCTCGCTCGGAGTGAAGGTGGAGCAGCGCGGAAAAGGGCTCTTCGCCTTCACCGCGGCGGAGCTTGACACGGCGTTCATTCAGAGTCCCGCTTTCCTCGCCAAGTGCAACAGGCTGCGGGGCTCCGTCATGCTCATCGGCCCGCTTCTCGCAAGGCTCGGCGAGGTCGCTTATGCCAAGCCCGGGGGCGACAAGATCGGCCGCCGCCGTCTTGACACTCACTTCCAGGGGATGCTCTCGCTCGGGGCCTCTTTCCGATACGACACGGCCCTCGGCGCATACGTCTTCCGCGCACAGCACTTGCGGGGCACCTACATGCTCCTCGACGAAGCATCCGTCACCGGCACTGCCAACATCATCATGGCGGCTGTCCTCGCCGAAGGCACCACCACCATCTACAACGCTGCCTGCGAGCCTTATATCCAGCAGCTCTGCCGGCTACTATGCAACATGGGCGCGGATATATCAGGCATCGGCTCCAATCTCCTCGTTATCAACGGAGTGCAGAAACTTCATGGAGCGGAGCACACGCTGCTGCCCGACATGATTGAGGTCGGCTCCTTCATCGGCATGGCGGCTATCACCGGCAGCGAACTCACCATTTCCTCCACCTCATATCGCGACCTCGGTATCATTCCCGACTCCTTCCGCAGGCTCGGCATCAGGCTCGAGCAGCGCGGAGACGACATCTACATTCCCGCACAGGACCACTATCAGATTGAGTCTTTCCTCGATGGCAGTATCCTCACGGTCGCCGACGCACCCTGGCCCGGACTGACTCCCGACCTGCTCTCGGTCATTCTCGTCGTCGCTACGCAGGCGCGGGGCTCCGTGCTCATTCACCAGAAAATGTTCGAGTCAAGGCTCTTCTTCGTGGACAAACTCATTGACATGGGCGCGCAAATCATTCTCTGCGACCCGCACCGCGCCGTTGTCATTGGGCACGACCACAACATGCGCCTGCGGCCCAACAACATGACTTCCCCCGACATACGTGCCGGCATCGCCATGCTCATCGCGGCCATGTCGGCCGACGGCATATCGCGCATCGACCATATCGACCAGATTGACCGCGGTTATGCCGACATCGAGCAGCGCCTCAACTCCATCGGTGCCGCCATCCGCCGTGAAGACTGACCCCTCCCGCCATTACCCTTCCCCCTGCCCGCCGCTGTCATCACCCCCGCCTGCCGCTGTCATCCCCCTTGCCCGCCATTACCCTTCCCCCCGCCCGCCGCTGTCATCACCCCCGACACACAGTTGCCATCACCCCCGAACACAGTTGCCATCACCCCCGAACACAGTTGCCATTACCCCCGAACACAGTTGCCATTACCCTCACCCATAGTTAGCACTCTCCTCGCCCGCCATGAGCATCATCCTCGCCCGCCGCTTTTTGTAACTTGCTGTCCCACAGGCTCTAACCCGACCCGCCGCAGGAAAAAACATATCATTGCAGACACAAATGCACAACTTTGTAAAATATAACCCCTTCATAACCAGAGCTTTTGCGCTATCTCTCCGCAGCCTTTAGTAGGTGATTAGTAGGTGATTAGTAGGTTATTAGTAGGTGATTCAGCCTACAAAACTATAACAAAACTATGACAAAACAATATAAAAACCATAAAAACATCTCTTTATTATGAAGACTTCTTTTGAATACCGTGCTCTCGCACGCGAGTCCCTCCTCGGACGCTGGAACGGGCTTGCCCTTCTCATGTTCGCCTATGCGCTTGTTGCTGCTGTGGCAGGTTATTCCTCTGTTGTCGGTTCCCGCATGGGGATTGGCTGGCTTACAGGCTTTGGCGGCGGGGTCAACATGTGTCTCACCATTCTGCTTGTCCTCCCGCTCGGATATGCTTTCAACAACATCTGCCTTCTTTTTGTGCGCTCCGAAGCTGCCGACGACGGACTTTTCGGGCAGCTTTTCGGCGAGATGCGTGCCAACTGGCGCACTCTTGTCTGTGTCGGAGTGCTTGAAATGATTATTCTCTCCCTCGTCGGCGTGCTGACGCTCGGCATTGGGCTTGTTATCCTCGACCTTGCTTATGCCCTTGTCCCCTTTGTCGTTCACGACAATCCGGATATTGACTGCCGTGAGGCGCTGCGACGCAGCCGCATTATGATGCGTGGACATAAGATGGACCTGTTTCTGCTTTACCTCACTTTCATACCCTGGATACTGCTCATTTTCATCACTTTCGGCATTGCCGCATTCTGGGTTGCCCCCTATGTCTCCATGTCTCTCGCCCACTTCTACGAGGACGTAAAACGGGAATACGACACCCTCAACGCCGGCGAATACACCCCCGCCTGACCCTTCGTCCCATACTCGCCGCCCTTTCGTTTGACCCGTTGCCGGCCCACTCGCCGCCATCATGTTTCGGGTCCGCCTGTCCCTCCCCTCCGGCTCGCTTGATACACACCTCCGGTCCGCCTGTTTCTCCCCTCCGGCTCGCTTGATGCACACCTTAGGTCCGCCTGCTTCTCCCCTCCTGCCGGCTTGTCTGAAAGCGGGCGAGGGAGAAACAGAACGCAAAAGTGCGTATTTTGCACAATAAACTTGTCAGTGTCAAAAAAAAGCCGTATCTTTGCAAGCCGAATGGATATTAGCCGGAATGCAGAAGCCGGAAGGCGGAAAATGATTAAATATACAAGGCACGAGTGAAATAAAAGGATATTCAGTAAAATGATAATAAAAAAGATGAAAAGAACCGGTTTGGTTATTGTATTGGTGGCGCTTGGCGCAGTAATGGCAGTAGCGCAGGAAGAGCACAGGACGGACGGTGCCACTCCGCCGGCAGCGCAGGAAGACCACATAGTGGACGGCCTGACATCGGTTGCCGCCGTAGCGGGCGAAACCAAAGATGCCGGAGTGACGAATGACACTGCCGCCGCATTGCAGCTGAAGGAGGTGCCGGTCTGGAAAAAGAAACTCTATTACGGCTATAACTTCGACATCTATTATCACAACGACTCCCGCCCGCAGCGCAAGGAGAACGGCTGGTCGATAAACGTGACACCCGAAATAGGATGGCGGCTGAAAGAGCGTGTGTATCTGGGCCTGCGCTTCGGCGGAGGCTATCAGGACACATATACCACCTACACATACGCGGGCATAAACGGAGAGGACTCTCAGGACAACCTGCGCATAAAGCAGGGCTCGTGGGAAGTGGCTCCCTATGTGCGCTACAGGATGAAGACTATATTCAACGGAAAAGTGGGCATCTGGCTTGAGACGCACCTTTACACGGGGATGGAGTTCCCGCGTGTGAGCGAAGGTATAGTGAAAGGGACTGACTATAACGGCCTGCGCCACAGCATAATATACGGTGCACAGGTCTCTCCCGTGATAACCTATCAGTTCAACCGCAAGAGCACGTTCCAGATGTTCTTCTCTATACTGAGTCTTGGTTACAGCGGCACCACGTTCTGCTATACCGACCCGCTGACCGACAAGCGCTACAACGAGTACACCAACGATGTCATCATCTTCTCTGGCAAGCTTCGTAACCTGATAGCAAACCAGTTCACTCCTGGCCTTTACGGTCTTAAATTCGGCATACAAAAGAGCTTTTAAGTGAAGAAAAAGAGCCTGTGGTGGAAAGTCCCTGTCGCTGTGGCAGGCGTATTGGCGGGGTTGTTGCTGCTTGTTATGGCTGCGGCGGCATGCGTTGTCTGTGTGCCCGGCTTGCGCACTGCCGTGCTTGAGAAAGGCGTGGCTCTCGCCAATGAGAAAACTGACTGGGACATTGACTTGGGGCGGCTTTACTTGTCGCCTTTCCACAGGCCTCCTGCGGAGCTTTACCGCGCATGGAAAGGCAGGGCTGACCTGCCTTTGGAGGTGGAGATTGACAGCCTGTTCGTCGGGCACAGGGGGAAAGACACTCTGGTTTGCGTTCAGGCATTGCGTCTTCGCGCCAAAGCGCATACATCGGCTGGGACGGACGACCTGCTTGCAGTGCCTGTAGAGGTTGAGCGCCTGTTCTTGGGCAGGACAGCCTTCCACTCTGACAGCCTGATAGCCGCAGTGGGGGTGGATGTGGACCTGGACAGCCTGCATGTAACCAGTCCCGGACTGCTGATAGGCAAAGGCTATTACCCTCTGCACGGCCTGCGCATCGACGGCCCGTCGGTGGGGATAGACCTGCGCGCGACTCCGCCTGACACCGCTGCTCACGAAGAGCCCTCTCCGCTCCTGCTTGCCTTCGATGTGCCTGACGGACTGCTGCGCGACGTGGACTTCAGACTTACGCCAATCGGCCTGGGGCTGCAGGTGCGCTCGCTTGCCACTGGCAGCTTGGTGGACGTGGGTAACAATTTATATGACACGCGCAGAATAGACATCGGGGGGCTGAGGCTGGCTATAGGCGGCCTGAATCTGCCTTTTGATACTGTTTACGGGAATGCCCGTGTAGATTTGGCACGCAGCCTTATCACCAGCAGCGGACTGCACGCCCGCTCTGACGGGATAGGGGCGGAAGCGGATGTGTCTGCCACGGCTCTTAATCTGGAAACAATGCGCGTGGATGTGACGGCGGATGCCGGATTCCGCGGCAGCAAGGCGCAGTTGCGCGGCTACTACGACATCGACGACGAGGCATACAACATGTCCGTGGCGGTGGAGCGTGTGGACCTCAGTCCCTTCCTGCCGGACAGCCCCTATGTGGTGGTGGCCGGCACCGTCAACACCGAAGGGCAGGGCATAGACCCCCGGTCGGCGGCTATGAAGAGCAGGGTGGGGATTCAGTTGGACGAGTGCATATACGACAATATCAATGCCTCCGGCCTCGCTCTCGATGCCGAACTGGCGGACAAGACTGTGAACGGCACACTGCACCTGCCCTTTGCCATGTGCAGCACCGGACTGCAGCTGAAAGCGCAGACAGAGCACCGCTTCCGCGTGAAAGAGTTCCTCACGCCGGAGCGGATAGAGGTGGATTACCACAGCAATATGCGCAATGTGCGCGCCCGCATAGGGGACAACGAACTGACTGCCGGCAGACTGGATATTGACTTCTCCACTGGCAGCGCCACCTCGCTCGGTATTGCAAGCAAGGGTCTGGCTGTGGATGTGGAAAGCCCGATGCACGTGCTCCGTGTCGTGGAAAAAATGCAGCGGCTGTCGTCTTTCGGGGCGCGGCTGCCTGCTCCCGCCGATATGCTTTCGCACCTTGCACTGCTTGACACTCTCCGCCGTCTTGTTCCTGAGATGAAGGCGGAGGTCAGCGTTGCCAATGGCAGTCCGGTGCAGCCGCTGATAGAGGGTGCAGGCCTTGACATCGACAAACTGCACCTCCTGCTGGCCTCTGACTCGCGGAAGACTGCTTTGGCTGTGGACGCATCCATGCCTGACATCAGCCACCCCGAAGACAGCAGTGCCCTCAGGCTGCCTCCCGCCAAAGCCGCGCTGAAGGTCGATATGGAGGAGGGGACGACCAAAGCCTCGGTTATTGCAGGCACGCACCTTACAGACGGTGTGATGAGCTTCTACGGACTTTGCGCGGACGCTGCCCTCCGCATGGAACTGGAGCGCAAAAAGGACACTCTCCGCGGAAACGGCCGCTTGGCGTTGGACAGCATCTCCTATGGCGGCATGGAGCTGGGCAACAGGGCGATAGACATCGACTTGTCACCATCGCAGGCCTACCCCAATGCCCTCCGTGCGGATGTGAGGGCGGACGAGATTCCGCTGGACATTGTGGAAGGCATTGTGCAACTGACTGACATTGCCCTTCACGGAGCCGTCAGAGCGACTGCCTCGGTGGACGGACTGCCCCAAAAACCGGACATCTCCGCCGAAGTACTGCCTGTGGGCGTTTCGGCGGAATACAAGCCTTACGAGGTGGGGATAAGTCTGGGGGAGACACCTGTCGTGATGCAGCATAACCATGTGGACCTCAACGGCTTGCCTGTCTATGGCGCGGACAGCACCTTCGTGTCTCTCAACGGAGGCCTTGACCTTGACAGCATGCGGCTTGACGTAGTGCTGGCGGCCGACAGCTTTGCTCCTGTGAAGCTGAAAAAAGGCGGTCCTCTTCCCGTGTACGGAGAACTTGCAACCGACATCCGGGGCACAGTGACCGGTCCGCTTGACAGCATAGTGGCTGACGTGGATGTTACCGTGCTGCCCACAACCGACATCACTTACCCCATCGACAAGAAGAACCTCGCGCAAGTCAAGCCCTACGGCACTGTGAACGTGCGCTACGGCGTGGCGGACGGGGCGCTCGACCTCGGGGGGCAGATCAATGTGGATGAGGGTATGGTGCGCTATTCGCCAAAGCTCTATCCTGTGATGCCTTTCCGCGTTGATTCGGGGAGCCGCGTGGCTTTTCAGGGACCGATAGGGCGGACGCTGCTTGATGTGTCAGCCTCGCAGAAAGTGAAAGCCGATGTGGAGTCTGAAGGGGAAGAGACACGGCGTGTGGATTTCCGGACAGGGGTAAGAGTAAACGGCGAAATAGACTCTATAGGACTGAACACTATAGGCTTCTTCCTCGAAGCGCCCGACGATGAAACCATAACTCGCGAACTGGCTTCTCTGGACGAGGACACGCGCGACGGACTGGCGGCAACCCTGCTGGCGACAGGCATGTATGCGGGCGAAAGCAACGTGGCGGCAAAGCGCGAAGGCTATGTGCTCTCCTCTATCATTAACAGCCGTATCAATGCAGCGATGGCCAACTCCAAGATAGGCAAGTTCATGGACGTGGATATAAGCAGCGGGCAAAGTTCGCATGCCTCCGGAAAAACCAACGACATGAACATAGCCATAAGCAAGTCGTTCTTCCGCGACAGACTGCGCGTCACTGTGGGCTCCACCATATCCGACAACCCCGATGTGAACAAAGCCAACGGCCTGCTGTCGAGCCTCACTGCCGATTACAAACTGACCAAAGAAGGGAACATCCTGCTGAGGCTCTTC
Organism: Paludibacteraceae bacterium; assembly: GCA_017417025.1. Lineage (GTDB taxonomy): Bacteria > Bacteroidota > Bacteroidia > Bacteroidales > Paludibacteraceae > Colicola. The sequence goes on from JAFPZY010000057.1 coordinate 37,241, forward strand.
TCGCAGCGCGACTACAACAACATCCTCGAGGGCGAACTCTTTAAGTCGGGCCTCGGGGTGCGCGCGCAGAAAGAATGGCGGCACAGGGAACTGTTCCGTGCTGACAGCATAACGCGCGTCTATGGACTGACGGCGGATGCAGGCGTGGCCTACCGCTCTAACAACAGCATCGGACCTGACATTACGCTCAAATCGACCATAAAGAACCTGCTCGGCAACGGCGAACTGTTCACGCTGAAGGGCAACGGCGCTTACTACTGGGCGCTGCGCAACCGTCACCCTGGCGACCCGAAGAAGACCGACACCTACAAGCTGGGGCTCAACGCCTCGCTTGTCTTCCCCTACCTGCACTGGACAGGCAGCAACAACCCTGCCGGCGACACGCGCTACATGCTCGGATACCAATACGAGAATATAGCCGGTGGCTACGGGGTGCACAAGCTGTCTGGCTCTTTCACCTATTTTATCCGCTCGCCCTTCAACTCGTATATAACTCATGCCTTTACACCATTCTCCCTCTCTGTCGTGCTTATGAAAGCCGAGTCGGACGACCTGCTTGACAAGGCGGCGGAGTATCCGCAGCTGATAAAGATAATTGCCGGCAACGAGTTTGTCCCCTCCATAGGCTACAACTTCATCTACAACGACTACCGCTCCAGGCGTGCTGTGAATACCATGCTCGACCTCGGCTTCAAGGAGTCTGGCAACCTCATCAATGCTCTGTACTGCCTGTTCGGCTACAAGTGGGACGACCCCGACAAGCCTCTCGGGAAAATCACCTTCAACCAGTTTGTCAAGCTCTCCGTCGAGTTGCGCAACAAGTTCAATATCACAGACCGTGTCAGCATAGCTACGCGCCTCTTTGCCGGAACCAACATCCCGCTCGGCAATTCCTATTTTGCACCGCTCTCCGAGGCTTTCTATGCCGGAGGTCCCAACAGCCTGCGTGCATCTTCGCCATACGCCTACGGACCTGGCAACTTCTACTCCGCCAAGTACAACCAGAACTTCTTCCATGCCGGCGATGTAAGGCTTGAGGGCAACTTCGAACTGCGTTTCCCCATAGTCTGGAAACTCTTCGGGGCGGCTTTCCTCGACGCGGGCAATGTATGGAACTGGTACTCTACCGTTGACCTGTACAAGGCGGGGGGCTACGAGGATTACCTCACGCAGCTGGAGATTCCGGAAAACCTCAACGACGGCATCTTCAACAATCCCGACTTCGCGCGGCAGATTGCCCTCGGCACTGGTGCCGGACTGAGGCTGGATATCGACGGGCTTGTCATACGCCTCGACCTCGGCGTGGGCATACATGTGCCGTACCAGACCTTCAAGTACGACAAGAACGGCAAACCCGACACTACACAACCAATCAACAACTACTTCAACATACCCTCTGCACTTGATGCCTTGCGTCTCAACTTCGGCATAGGATATCCTTTCTAATAACAATAAATATAAAGAATATGGTTCACGATTTGTACATTCTGATGATTACCGCAGGCGTAGTCAGCCTGTTGTTCAAACTTCTTAAGCAGCCTGTTGTGCTTGGCTACATTGTGGCGGGTATATTGGTCGGCCCTCACCTCTTCGGCGAGAAACTTGTCGATATGGAAAACGTTGAGACATGGGGGAATATCGGCGTGCTGTTTGTGCTGTTCTGCATTGGCCTTGAGTTCCGCCTCAAGAACCTCTTCGAGAGCGGCAAGGTGGCGCTTGTCGGGGCTGCAACCATCATTGTAGGTATGCTCCTGCTCGGCTACGGGGTGGGGCGTTTTGCGTTGCTTGACAATATGAACTCGCTTTTCCTTGCAGCCATGCTCTGCATGTCAAGCACTACCATAGTGATGAAGGCTGTCGATGAAGCAGGTCTGGGCAAGGCGCGCTTTGTCAAAGGGGCCACCGGCATTCTTATTTTCGAGGACATAGTGGCTGTCGTGCTTCTGGTGTTGCTGTCCAGTATTGCCGTCAAGAACAGTTTCGAGGGCGGTGAACTGTTGGAAAAAGTAGGAGTGCTTGCCATTACGCTTGCCGTGTGGTTTGTTGTCGGTATTCTTATTATCCCCACTTTCCTGCGTTGGGTGCGTCCGTATCTCAACGACGAGATTCTCATCATTCTTGCTCTCGGCCTGTGCCTGGGTATGGTGCTCACGGCTGAAGAAGCCGGATTCAGCAGTGCCCTCGGTGCATTCGTCATGGGTATGATTCTTGCCGAGACTAAAGAGTCGCACCGCATAGAGCATCTCATGGAGCCGCTCAAGAACGTGTTTGCCGCCATCTTCTTCGTCTCCGTCGGCATGATGATCAACCCTGCATCGCTGGCCGCTTATTGGCCCTCAATACTGTTTGTCTCCGTTGTGATTATTGTGGGCATGATTGTCTTCGGCACTCTGGGCTGCTGGTGGGGCGGCGAGACGCTCCGCGACGCGATGCAGACGGGCTTTTCGTTTGTGCAGATTGGAGAGTTCTCGTTTATTATAGCCGCTTTGGGCAGCAAATTGGGGGTCACCGATCCTGCCATTTATCCTATTATCGTTGCCGCCTCCGTGCTGACCACTTTCCTTACACCATATATAATGAAGGCTACGGGGCCTTGTTATAATTTCCTTTACAACCACGCCTCTCCCCGTTTGCGCGCCATGATAGACAGCCGCGAGCAGCAGGTGCAGAAGGCTGAACAGGAGGCTTCGGTTGCCGCAGACAACAACAATATTTCTTCTGCGGACAAAGTGCGTCACGCAGTGCGTCGCACCGTAGTTACCAGGCGGCTCGTTGACCTTTTCTTCCGTAACATGAGTGAGAACGACGCTTCTGCCGAAGAATCGTCCAAACAGTAAAGCGGAATATCCCGCCGACGACCGAGAGACGACCGAGAGACGACCGAGAGATGAGCGAGAGATGAATGAGAGGAAAAATATACCAATTCCGACCGCTTGCAACGAGATTGACCTTGCTGCCTGGACAAAGGTTGGCGAGGGCGGGAACGGAGCCGTATATACCAACGGAAACGAACCTGGTGTAATACTCAAACTGAGTTTCCAGGAAAGCGGTACCCTGCCCGCCGTAGCCAAAGAATTTTACACTTCCAAAGCAGTCTATGACCTCGGTGTGCCTACCCCGCAAATGATTGATATTGTGCGTGTCGGCAGCAATTACGGCATTAAGAGCAGGCTTGTCGGCAATAAGAAATCGCTGGCACGCATCTGCGGGGAGGACCCGCCCCGGATAAAGGAAATGGCGGCTGTAATGGCAGAGCTGGGCAAACGGCTGCACAGCACTGAAGTCATGACTCTGGACATGGCAGGCGGAGGCGAATGGCTCCCGTCAATGAAGGCACTGATGCTGCAGGCACTGGCTTCCACCAATATGCTCGGCGGAAAAAAACTGCAGGAGGTCACGGCGTTTGTCGGGTCGCTTGAAGACGCGCCTACGCTGCTTCACGGCGATTTCAACCTCGGCAATCTCATCTTCTCCATGCCCGGAGAAACACCATACTGGATAGACCTCGGCCGCGCAGCGCATGGGCTGCCGATGTTCGACTTGGGGCATCTTTACCTCTTCTGCAACATCTTCTCTAAGAAAAAACGTGTGCAGGAGATTACGCACATGACCGAGGGGCAGATGCTCCGTTTCTGGTCGGCTTTCGCCCTCGCTTACAACGGTGCCGGCGGGCTTGACCGTTTCACCGCGGAGTGCAGGCGTTTTGCTGCGCTTGATGTCCTCCTGCTCGGATACATACAGCCCCTTAGCCTGCTTGAGCGCATGGCTCTCGGCCTGATTGCAAAATCTATGTTCAGATAAACGACCATGAAACAAACTGTTGTTATCTTCCTCACTCTTCTGCTCCTCTCCTCTTGCGGAGACGGAAGAAAGCAGTTCCATGAGCCTCGCAGCGAAGCTGACTTGAGCGGACTGACCATTGCTACGAGCAACGGAACCTACTACCACGGCAAGTTCGAGAAGCGTACAGATGTGGGGCTTTATATTGCCAACACGGAGACGGATGCCCTGCAGGCGGTGCGCCAGGGGCTGGCTGATGTTTATGTCACCGACGAAATCATCCTCTCGCAGGAAGAAATGGAGCGCTTGAACATCAAACTGGCGTTCCGTGGCAAGGAGACATTCAAGGTCGCTTTCGCCTTGAAGCAGGGTAACCGCCGCCTGCAGACGGAGCTCAACCGCTTTCTGGCAGAGGCCCCGATAGGGGACATTACATCCCATTGGATTGCCGGCACACCCGAAGTGCCCGAAAAGGAATACCAGATTGCTCCCGATGCTCCCCCCCTGCGATGTGTATGTGCCATCAATATGGCTCCTGTCAGTTACATCTCCGCAGGCGGCGAATGGAAGGGCATGGAGCCTGATATACTCCGGCGGTTTGCTCACACCACAGGCAGGCGCTTTCAGATGGAGAACATGTCGCTCGCTGCTGCCGTGGCGGCACTGCAGGCGGGTAACTGCGATATAGTCTCTGCCTGCATCACACCCACCGAAGAGAGACAACTGTCAGTTGATTTCTCCGACCCCTACTACGAGGTGCACCCTGGCTATTTCGTCCCGAACACCGGCGGCAGGGCACATGCCAAAATCAACGAGCGCTTGCGGCGCAGCCTGCTCATCGAAAGACGATGGGAGATGATTCTGCACGGCCTGCTGGAGACGGTGAAAATAACGCTCTTTTCTATCCTCTTGGGGTCTGTCCTCGGCGGATTTGTCTGCGCTGCCAAACGCAGCAGGCGCAGATGGCTGCGCGAACTGGTTGCGCTGTACGGGCTTTTCATCAGCGGCATTCCGGCGCTGGTGTTCCTGCTCATATTGTTTTATGTAGTGTTTGCCGGTACGGGGATGCCGCCGTCGGCTGTGGCTATTGTCACTTTTGCGCTGTGCTTTGCCTCCTCCTCTGGCAATATCTTCCATTCCGCCATATCTTCCGTACCCAGGGGGCAGATTGAGGCGGGGCTCAGTCTCGGTTTCACTCCGATGCAGACTTTCAACTTTGTCATACTGCCGCAGGCGCTCAAAAAAGGACTGCCTTTCTTCGCAGGCGAGTGTGTAGGGCTGCTCAAAAGCACATCCATCGTGGGGTATATCGCCATTCACGACCTCACACATGTCGGCGACCTTATACGCAGCCGCACTTTTGACGCCTTCATGCCGCTGTTTGTGGTCACGCTCATCTATTTTCTCCTTGCCTGGCTGATTCGCAAAGGGCTTGGAATGCTGCTCCCCGAAGCGCGCCGGAGAAAAAAAACATAGAAAGAACAACAGCCTGACGGCTGAATGAAACCAATCTGCACAATGATAAGTATCAGACACTTGAGCAAAACATTCCGCAATCCGGACGGCTCTGCCAACACCGTCCTCAAGGATGTTAATTGCGAAATAAGCAAAGGCGAGGTAATCAGCATCATCGGGCCTTCCGGCTCCGGAAAAAGCACGCTCCTGCGCGCAATGAATATGCTGGAGCCGCCTGACTCCGGAGAAATATGGCTCAATGGAGAGAACATTACCGCGCCTTCTTATCCGCTGGAAACGATGCGCCGTAAGATGGGGATGGTCTTCCAGAACTTCAACCTCTTTGAGAATATGACGGTCATGGAGAATATAACCTGCGCACCTGTGAAACTTCTGCATCTCTCACGGGAGCAGGCTGAACTGCAGGCGCTTGCGCTGCTCAAAGAAGTAGGCATGGCGCATCAGGCGGACACTTATCCTTCCGAGTTGTCAGGAGGACAGAAACAGCGTGCTGCCATAGCACGTGCACTTGCTATGCAACCCGAAATCATACTCTTCGACGAGCCTACATCTTCACTCGACCCCACTATGGTCGGCGAAGTACTGTCCGTAATACGGCACCTCGCCAAACTCGGACTCACCATGCTCATCGTCACGCACGAGATGCGCTTCGCACGGGATGTCAGTACGCGCATACTCTTTATGAACGAGGGAGTCATTTATGAGGACGGGACACCGGACCAAATATTCAACCACCCTGTCCACAGTGCCACCAAAGCATTTGTCAATCGCATACAGAAACTTGTCTATGAAATCGACTCCGACTACTATGACTACTACCAGATTCATACCTCACTCGGACGCTTCTGCATCAAATATAATATCGCGGACAAAAACGACCTGGTGTTCGCGCTGATAAAGGAAGTCCTTTTCGAGCACCTGCGCTCTGTACGTCCCATTACGGTCAGAATCACACATGCCGAACTGTCAGGCGTGACATCTTTGGATATCATGGTGGCGGACATCAGCGTCTCGCCGCTTGACGACAAGGCAAGGAGCAGTCTCGGCGCACAGGTCAGGCAAATCATCGAGGAACCCACTACCCGCGGCTTCCGTGTCAAACTGATTGTCTGAAACAAGTAGCCCGCACCTTTACCTGCAAAACCGACAAAACAATGGAAGTCTTGGCAATAGTATTACTCATTCCGCTGCTGGGCACGATGCTCGGCTCGGCGTTTGCCTTCGTAATGAAGTCACCTGTTGAGAGAGAGAAAAGTGATGTTCGCCTCAACTCTTCCGGGCGTGAGGAGACTCGGCCGGAGGTCAAGCAAAAAATGCCTGACCGCATGCAGAAAGCCCTGCTGGGATTCGCTTCAGGAGTGATGGTAGCGGCCTCTGTCTGGTCGCTGCTCATTCCTGCTATCGAAGCTGAATCGCACAAAGGACCGTGGGCGGTAATGCCTGCAGCGGCCGGCTTTCTGCTCGGTATTCTTTTCCTCTTGGCTATTGACGAACTCACGCCGCACTTGCATGTAGGCGCAACCTCACCTGAAGGCCCGCGCAGCAAACTATCGCGCACAGCCATGTTAGCCCTCGCGGTCACAATCCACAACCTGCCCGAAGGAATGGCGGTGGGCGTAGTCCTCGCAGGAGCGGAAGAAGGGATGGAGGGTATTTCTATGTCCGCAGCCATAGCCGTCTCGCTTGGTATAGCCATCCAGAACATCCCCGAAGGAGCTATCATCTCCATGCCCATGCGCGCAGCCGGTAACAGCCGTGCAAAATCCTTCCTCATCGGTTCGCTCTCCGGCATAGTGGAACCCATCGGAGGACTGCTCGTCATCCTCTTGGCAGCATGGCTCACACCCATACTCCCGTACCTCCTTGCCTTCGCCGCAGGAGCGATGCTCTACGTGGTAGTCGAAGAGCTCATCCCCGAAGCCTCGCAAGGCACCCATTCCAACCTCTCCACCATCGGTTTCGCCATCGGCTTCGTCCTCATGATGGTCCTCGATGTCGTATTGGGTTGACACGTTAAACCGTTAAATTGTTAAATTGTAAATACCATGACCCTCAAACTTTTCTTTCAGGCTCTGACGAAGTTCCTTGCCGGCTTGTTATTGGTCGGTTTGTTGCTGTTCCTGCCTGCCGGCACGTTCGATTATCCGCAGGCATGGCGGCTCATCGGACTGCTTTTTACGCCGATGATTATTGCCGGAATATGGCTCATGTGCAATCAGCCCGAACTGCTGCGCAGACGCCTGAACGCCAGAGAAGAACAGCACGAGCAGAAATGGGTGGTGGCGCTGAGCGGACTGCTCTTTGTGGCGATGTTCGTTGTGGCGGGACTGGGTAGTCGTTTCGGTTGGTACATGCTGCCTGATTACGACTGGATTACGTACCCTGTTATCGCGCTTTCCCTTACCGGCTACGGGCTGTATTTCCAAGTGCTGCGTGAGAACATCTGGCTCTCGCGGACAATCAAGGTGCAGCAGGACCAAAAGGTCATCAGCACAGGACTCTACGGCAAAGTCCGCCATCCGATGTATGCGGCTACGCTGTTGCTGTTTCTGAGTATGCCGCTTGTGCTGGGTTCACCGTGGGCGTTTGCTGTCATGCTGCTGTACGTGCCGGTTATTGCACTCCGTATCCGCAACGAGGAGCAGGTGCTCGAACGCGACCTGAAAGGCTACAAAGAATACAAGCGGCAGGTTCGTTATAAGGTTATTCCGTATATTTGGTGATATGAACTTCCAACTCTTCGGCAACGATAAAGCCCCGACTTTGCTGCTCATTCCCGGCTTGGGAGTGTCGTACGAGATCTTCCTTCCGCTCATTCGTCTGACGGAAGACCGTTTCCGTATCATCGCCGCCGAAGTGGACGGTTTCACGCCCGGCAAGCACACCCGCTTCACGTCCGTGGACGATCAGGCGGCACAAGTCATCGCCTATGTAAAAGCGCATTTCGACGGACATCTGGATTGTGCCTATGGGCTCTCGCTCGGCGGTAAGATCCTCTCGCGTGTCTTGGAGCGGAATGAAATAACGATTGACCATGCCATCCTCGATGCCGCGCCGTTACTGCCCTTACCGCGATGGCTCGTCAATCCGCTGCGCTACTACCAGGCGGCGAACGTTTGGACCTGCTACCATTGGACGGGCTTCTGGAAAGCACTCTTCCGTTCGCACTATTTCGATGTCCTGCTGGACGAGTGCAAGAAAGTCTGGCGCTTCGGCGGAACGCAGGCAGTCGTGGACGGCTATAAGTCTGTCTATATCAACCGCCTCAACGCCATTCACGGCGCAGACATCCATTTCTGGTACGGCACCAAAGAAGCCTTTGTCGCCAAACCGCAAGTGAAACACCTCCTCTCCCTCTGCCCGCAGGCGCACATCGAGGTCTTCCCGGGCATGAACCACGGACAACTCCTCATTGACCACCCCGAAGAAATAGCTAAACGCATCAAATCATTCTCCTATGTAGAGTGATTCTTCCGCAAAAATAGCAGATTTCTTACATTTTTGAACGATTTTATTTCTTATTTCACTACGTTCAAACGATTATTTTGAGAAAAATCTTGCATAATTCATAAAGAAGTAGTACTTTTGTGGCGTTTTTGGTGGTAAACTTACCACTAATTAAGGTGGTAAATCATAATATCTATGGATAAGAAACTTCAGACAGCATTGGACAAATGGCAAGCAATTCAGCCCATTTCCCCGAGAGACCGCGAGCGTTTAAGCCGTCGGTTTACGGTCGAGTTCAACTACAACAGCAACCATATTGAGGGCAACACGCTGACGTATGGGCAAACGGAATTGTTACTGCTCTTTGGTAAGGTTACCGGTGAAGCGGAGTTCCGCGACTGCGAAGAGATGAAAGCCAGCAATGTCGGGCTAAAGATGATGCTATCGGAAGCGAC
>JAFPZY010000009.1 GCA_017417025.1 Paludibacteraceae bacterium
TACGGCTGGTATTGGGCTTCTACTCCGAATGAGACAGATGGAGGAAAAGCGTACTACTTATGGTTCGATAAGTCAAGTCAAGGCGTTACCGAATACAATCGTTGGAAATCGAAATCTGTACGTTTGGTAACAGAAGCTCCGATTCCTCCTTATGAGGCTGCAATAAAGTTGATTAACGCTATCGGTACAGTTGAACTCACCGCAGAGTGCAAGGCGAAGATTGATGCTGCTCGTGCGGCATTCAATGCGCTGAGCGACGGTGACAAAGCACAAGTAACCAATATCGCTACGCTGACGACTGCTGAGGCAGCCTTTGAAAACGTAATGAATATCTGGCTCAGCGGCGACTGCGATGTGATCCTGTGGAAAGATACGACTCTGACTGTTCAGAAACATGCAGGCGAAGGCAACGGAGCGATGGCGGATTACAACTACGCAAGTCGTGCTCCGTGGTACAGCGGTCACTGGTACAATCCTCAACCTAACGACATCGTAATCAAGTCTGTTAAGATAGAAGAAGGTGTTACCCACCTTGGGGATTATGCATTCGCTTGGATGAGCGAGATGAAGACGGTTACTATTCCGTCAAGCGTAACCACTATTCCGGAAGATGCATTCTATTGGAGTAAGGCGGTCGATGATATTTATCTCTCTGCGAACCCGTCGAACCTGATGTGGATACAGCCGAATACTGCAGATGTACAGTTCAAACCGAATAAAGGTACTAACTGCCACGTACCGGTTGACCTCTTACCGGTTTATCCGGAATGGCTCAACGGAATCAATCTGACTTTCGTAGGTGACCAGACACCTACCGTTCCGACCATCGAAGTAGGCAAGGTCTTCAATGACAGTGATGAGGTGTATATCGGTCCGGATACCACCTATATCCAATATAATTGCTTCAGCGCGGAAAAATATATGTATGCTAAAGGTACTTTCAAAATCTTAGGGTTTGTACAGGATGAAGTCTTTGGTATAAAATTTGAACCGAAGTCGATGACTTATTGCTTCATGCAGTTCTATTCAAACGGCAAGACCTTTGTATCCTATGGAACCAGCTGTTGTGCAACCGCTAAACCGACTAAGATGACAGTCGTTTCCGGTGACGGTACGAAAGCCAATCCGTTCATCATCGAGCCGGATACCAAGGGCGAGTGTGTACAGGCTGAGTGGACCACCTTGCCGCAAGCAGTTAGCGAAATCACCTATGACGGCGAACCGCACACGCTGATTACCGCCGGTGTCAGCACCGCGGGTATCGTACAGTACTCGTTGGACAACGGCGCAAGCTGGAGTGCTGACCTGCCGCAGGGTACCGACCCCGTTACCTATACCGTTCACTACCGCGTGATTGGCGGTAACTCATGTATTCTGGGTATCGACTATGATCCGAATAATAAAGTAACAGCTTCTATCGTTGCGCCTGCAGTGGAGAACGTAGAAGCTAAGATCGCAGCTGTTCCTTCGCCGGTTGTTTATACCCCGGCATGTGAGGCAGCTATCGCTGATGCACGTTCTGCTTACGACGCATTGGACGATGCGTTGAAGCCGTTTGTAGAGAATTACGCTGTACTGACCGCAGCCGAGGCTACCTATGATAACATGAAGTATGTATCGGCAGTAGAGGCTAAGATCAATGAGATCCCGAGCCCGATGACCGCAGAGAATACCAAACTCTCTGTATATCAAAAGGTACAGGACGCGCGCGCGGCATATGACGCACTGACCGCTGACCAGCAAGCACTGGTATCCAACTATAGTCGCCTGACCGACGCTGAGGATGCTTTCGCTGCTATCGGCGGAGGCGGTGATGCGCCTGCCGGTGCACTGAGTGGTAAGTTATCGATTGACGAATCAAGTGTCGTTTACTTCTCCAAGGGTAACCTGCAAGCTACGACAGCTGACCTCGGTGCTAACTGGACATGGGGCTTTGCGGCTAATCAATGGGATCTCATAGGTGATGCTGCTGCCAATAACGCTATCAGTGGCAACGGTGAGGTAAGCGAGAACGGTACAGTCGATCTGTTCGGCTGGAGTACTTCCGCCACAAAATATGGTATCCATAACGGCACTAATAAGAATATTAGCGACTATGCAGGCGATTTCGCAGATTGGGGTGCTACGATGGGCGATGGCTGGTTCACTTTGTCAAAAGAGCAATGGGAGTACCTGTTAAATACCCGTACCGGCGATAAGGCAGCGACTGTAAATAGTGTAGCCGATTGCAGATATACAAAAGCCACCATTAATACGGATGGGACAGCAGTAAAGGGTATTATCCTGTTCCCAGATGGCGGTACTTTTGCTGAAAGTGAATTTACGGAAGTAGGGTCTCCTAATACAGAAAATGCAAATTATACGACTACTTGTACCACTGCACAATGGACTGCTTTGCAGGCTAAAGGCTGCGTCTTCCTGCCGGCAGCGGGCCGCCGCTATGGAGCGGAAGTGAGCAATGAGGACCCGAAAGGCTACTATTGGTCGTCCTCGCCTAAACCCTCCACTGATGACGCGTACTTCGTGTTCTTCTATCCGTACAATGTGGTTCCTGCGAGCAACGACTTCCGCTGCATGGGTCTATCCGTCCGCCTCGTTACCGAGGCATCGGCTTCTCCTCTCGCCGCTGCACAGGTAGTGAAAGACCTGATTGAGGCTATCGGCGAAGTAAGTTATCCGGGCAGCAAAGAGGCTATCAAGGCAGCCCGTGAGGCAGTGGATGCCCTTGGCGCAAACGCCAGCCTGCTTGACGAGGCTGACCTGCAGAAACTGACCGATGCCGAGACAGCTTATGCACAACTCTTGGAACAGGCTGTGGCAGCCGTTAAGGATCAGATTGATGCCCTGCCGGATACGCCGCTGACTGACGCAACCAAGAAACTCTCTGAATATAATAAGGTGTTAGCCGCGCGCGAGGCATACGACGCCCTCTCCGACGACGAGAAAGCCGCTGTAGATAACTACGGCAAACTCACTGCCGCAGAAGCAGCCTTCGCGGCTATCGATAAGGGTGGCATTACGATTTACGACAGCGGTTCGGTTGCCCTGACCGACCTCAAGATTGGAGACGTCCTCAAGGGAGGCGTTACCCTCATAGGCGAGGCATCGGATAAGATTGGTACACGGCGTGTGGCTATGAACGGAGAAACGAAAGAAGGGGTATTTTATAATCTTCCGTTCCAGTATATGAATCCTCTACTGGGCGAGAATGCTGCCATTTCTCATGGCCCCAATGTCTTCTCCCCGATCGCTGAGGACGGCAATGCCGGTGACGCATGGATAGTAACCGACAAAAACGCTCAGGCAACCGTTTGGCTTAGGGGTATCAATAGCGCAGCACTTCCAAGCATTTTTGCTGATGCACAGGCTGCATTGGATAAGATCAACGCTATCCCGCAACCGGTAGTGCTGAGTGACGAGTGCAATGCCGCTATCCAGGCTGCTCGCGATGCCGTAACCGCGCTGGGCGAGAACGCAAGCCTGCTCGACGATGCCGACATCGACAAACTGGCAAAAGCTGAAGCCGATTTCGCACTGCTCATCAAGGACGCTACCGCAGTAGCGGACAAGATTGCCGCTATCGGCGAGGTGACCTTCTCTGCAGACAGCAAGGAAAAGATCGTAGATGCACGCGAGGCTTACGAGGCCCTCTCTGACGAACTCAAGCCGTACGTCAGCAACCTCGATAAGCTCACCGCAGCCGAGGCAGCCTACGAAGCAGCCCGTCCGTTCGCACCGGTGACTACCGTTCCGGCAGCTGTGGAGGCGCTGCAGTACACCGGCGCAGCACAGACGCTCATCACTGCCGGCGCAGCCGAGCACGGTACCGTCCTCTATTCGCTCGACGGAGAGAACTACAGCACGGAGCTCCCGACAGCTCTCCTCCCGGGCGCGTACACGATATATTATAAGGTACAGGCTACCGACGACTACAAAGATGTAGCTCCGGTTACCGTCATCGCTACCATCGCCTACAACTATCCTGCCACCTACGGCCTCTTCGGTATCCCCGAGGGATGGAGCGTCAAGGTGAACGACGAAGAGGTAGCCGTAGTCAACGGCGCTGTCAAGAACATCGCAGCCAATGACCGGTTCGACATCATGCCTGTCAAACCCGAGGATGTGAAGCTGGTGGAGGTAGTGCCCTATCTCCTCGACCTCGCTACCGTAACCGACAGCGTGATTTACATCCTGGACGGCGACAGCATCACCGGTACCGCGAACGGCCATATCACGGTTGTCATCGTGCCCGATGCGAAAGTCTATTTCAAGGACGTGAACCTGACGAACACGGGTAGCCACCCGGCAGTCCTCTGCGGCGGCAATGCCGAGATAGTAGTCGTAGGTGAGAACACGATCACCTGTACGAAGGAAGGCGAATACGGCATCCGGGCTGCCGGAGCGGGTACGACACTGACCATCAGCGGCGACAAGACGCTGCTCAAGGCCACCATCGACCCTAACGGCGGAACTGTTAACCAATAAGCATAACGAATAAATATATACAGCTATGAGAAATAGATTAATAAAACAATTGATGCTTGTTGCGTTGATAGTCTTCGGCGCAACAGGTGCATGGGCAGACCAATCGGCGGGTTTCTACCACTTTCAACAAGGCTTTATTCAAGGCAATAATGTCGCGAATCAGGTTACGGTGAACTGCGGGGCAGTTTACGATAGATATGCTGTCTTGAGATATGGTGGTAAAAATTTGACTATTTCCGTACCGACGGGATATTCGATTACCTTTGTAAGGTTTATTGTGGATAGAGCTGTCGATAGACAGACCGTCAGTACTACGAAAGGAACGTTAACTAACAACAGGCCTCGAGCTGAAGAGATCACTTACGTCAATGATGTCAACAGCACTTCTGTCACATTGAGTACCGAGGGTGAGTACAGGATTGGAACGATAGAGGTTTTCTACAAGGTGGAAGAACCGACGGGTTCGGTTGACGGTCTCACCGGAAAGAACGGTTCGTTCCGTGTCTGGGGATGGGCTTATGACCCGGATGCTGAAAATAGTTATGCTGTGACCATCCACGTGTATGTGTTCGACAATGCCACGGAGACCGATTTGAAAAAAGCGAAAAAGGGTATCATCGCCGGTTCAGCGAACATCCAGCGTGACGACTTGGCAAATCAGGGACACGGTGTGATGCACGGTTTCGATTTTAACCTGAGCTTGACCGACCTCAGTGCGGGTACCTATTACGTTCGCGTGTTTGCCTTGGACAAACAAGGCATTAGCAACCCTAACCTGGGGTATTCGGACCAAAGCGGTAATGTGAAGGCGGTTACCGTTAGTGCTCCGTACACCGTTAGCTACAACGCCAACGGTGGTAGCGGTGCTCCGGCAAGTCAGAAAAAGGCGCAGGATATTACGCTCAAACTGAGCACCACCACGCCGACCCGCACGGGTTATACCTTCAATGGTTGGAACACCAATAATAGCGGAACAGGTACCAACTATGCAGCCGGTGCCAATTACACCGCCAATGCCAATGTGACCCTTTATGCGAAATGGACCGCGAACAAGTACACCGTGACGCTGAACCAGCAGAGCGGTACGGGCGGTTCAGGTTCCGTGACAGCAACCTACGCTGCGGCTATGCCTTCCATGACAAAGCCGACCCGCACGGGTTATACCTTCCAGGGCTATTACACCGAGGCAAACGGCAAGGGTACGAAATACTACAACGCCAACGGCTCTTCTGCCAAGAACTGGGACAAGACCGCTAACACGACACTCTATGCCTACTGGACAGCCAATACCTACACCGTGACCCTCGATATGCAGAGTGGCACTGGCGGTTCGGCTTCCGTAACGGCTACCTATGCTGCGGCGATGCCTTCCATGACCGTTCCTACACGTGCGAATTATACCTTCGGCGGTTACTACACCGAGGCAAAGGGCAAAGGTACGATATACTACAACGCCAACGGCTCTTCTGCCCAGAACTGGGACAAGGCCTCCAACACGACGCTCTATGCCTACTGGACACCGGTACCATACGCCATCACCTATAACCTCGAAGGCGGTACGGATACAGGCAACCCGGCAAGTTATACGATAGAGACAGAGACCTTTACGCTCAAGGCTCCCGTGCGCGAGGATTATACCTTCCTCGGCTGGACAGGCTCCAACGGCGAGGAGGTGCAACTGACTGTCACGATTGCCAAGGGCTCCACGGAGGGAAAGAGCTATACTGCCCACTGGGAAGCCAACGACGCTATCCTTCAGGAACTCCATTCCGCCCTCGGCGAGAAGGCTTGGACGGGTTACGGCGTCAACACCGGCGTCATCAGCTACAGCCGCGGTGACGAACCCAAAGAGTTCCGCGCTACCATCATGGGCGGTACCTATACCTTCGATATCCCCTTCCGCGATGTCAACTCGATCACCAAAGCCCTCAACACCGACGGCTCTGCTACCTATACGCTGAATGTTTCCCTGCCTGCCCAGACCGGCATGGCGTCCGAGACGCTGCGCGTCACCCTCAAAGACGGTGAGATAACCGGCATGGAGAGCGAGAACGCAGGACTGGAGATGAGCAAAGAGGGTGCCGAGATCACCGACTGGGCGGCGCTCCAGACGGCTATGAACAACGGCGGCGTCATCAAACTGACAGCCGACATCACGGCGACACCCGCCGATGCGGCACTGACCGTACCTGCCGGCAAGACCGTCGTGCTCGACCTCAACGGATTTACTATCAACCGCGCCATGACAGCCCCCGCTGCCAACGGTAGCGTGATTATCAACAACGGTACACTCGCTATCCAGACCACCAACGGCGGCAAGATCACCGGCGGTAAGACCACCGGCAACGGCGGCGGTATCCTCAACAACGGCGTGCTGACCCTCTACGGAGGCGAGATAACCGGCAACAAGGCTTCCGGCATGGGCGGCGGCGTATATAACGCTGCGGCAGCACCGGCAGGCTTCTGGATGACCGGAGGACTGATTGACGGCAACACCGCCGGCACCTTCGCAGCCATCGGAGGCGATGTGACCTTCAGCAACATGGCTGTCGTACAGGTGAACGCTGCCGGTAGCACCGTCAGCAACGCAACGGCTAAGACAGGTATGGTCAAATACGACTATATACAACCCGTCATGCCGGATTTGGAGAAGTTCGGTATCCTCTCGGAACTCTATGCCGCTCTCGGCAACGAGACATGGACGGGCTACGGCGTCAATACCGGTGTCATCAGCTACAGCCGCGGCGACGAAATGAACGAGTTCCGCGCTACCTTCATGGGTGGTAACTACACCTTGGATGTGCCCTTCGGCGACTTCACCGCAGCCTCCAAGGCAGAGAATACGGACGGCAGTTTCACCTATACGCTCGAACTGCCCCTGCCGGCATACACCGGACTGAGCTCCGAGACGGTCAAGATCACCATCAAAGACGGTGAGATAACCGGTCTCCAGAGCGAGAACGCAGGGCTGGATATGAACAAAGAGGCGGGTGAGATCACCGGCTGGGCAGCCCTGCAGGCGGCTGTCAACAACGGCGGCGTCATCAAACTGTCCACCGACGTGACGGCGACACCCGCAGATGCGGCGCTCACCGTACCCGCCGGAAAGACCGTGGTGATCGACCTCAACGGACACACGCTCAACCGCGCCCTGACAGCTCCCGCTGCCAACGGTAGCGTGATCATCAATAACGGTACGCTCGCTATCATGGACAACGCCGGCAACGGTAAGATCACCGGCGGTAACACCACAACCATCGGAGGCGGTGTGCTCAACAACGGTGCCTTCACCCTCTACGGAGGCGAGATCACCGGCAACAAAGCAACCGACGCGGGCGGCGGCGTATATAACACAGCGTATGAGCTGCCCGGAGGCTTCTGGATGACCGGAGGTCTGATTGACGGCAACACCGCTTCCGTCGGCGCAGCCATCGGCGGCGAGGTGACCTTCAACAAACAGGCAGCCGTTCAGGTAGATGCGGACGGTACGGTCGTGGATATCAACACGGCGGCAGCCCATATGATGTCCTATTCCTACATCCGTCCGGCGCTGCCGAGTGTGGACCAGATGATGACTACGCCCGCGCAGCAGGCTAACGGCGCATGGCAAGCTTACATGCCTGCCGGCAACCGTATGCTCCGCGTGACCTACAAGGACGAGCCTCAACTGGCTTGGGTGGACCAAGACAAACAGCCTGTCACCGCTATCTCCGGCTACCACGGCTTCCAGCCGTTGGTGGCTATCCCGAACATCAAAGCATCGGATAAATTCTTTGCGGCACTTGATGCAGGCACTTCCGTACTGGAGGCTTTCTCCTCGAATCCGGATGTAGTGGGCGTAGTCGGTGTCGGCAGCTTCCTTCTCAACGGCATAGGTGAAGCCGATCTGGCGGTTATCCACCGCAACGATGCGGACTTCAAGTACGACTCCGCTGCCTTCCATGTAACGGTGCTGGCGCCGGATACGATGAAACTGCTCACCAACAACGCCGAGTGGGGTACCGTAGCTGCGGTAACGCCGCTGGGCGACAGTGTCCGCGCCGGTGAAGGCAACAAGTTCTTCGCTGTGCCGGGAGCAACCATGATCGTACAGGCTACTCCGGCGGATGGTTTCCACCTCCGCTACTGGAGCAACGGCGCTGCCGTAGATGCCAAGCTCCGCGCCCAAGCGCAGGTACAGGGCAACACCGACCTCCTGGCGTTCTTCGCGCCGGATACCGTACCCGCTATCGTAACCAAAGAGCCGGTTGTCTTCGACACCCTCGTTTACACCGGCTATGCACAGACTATTCTGGCGAACGGTACGGCTATCGGAGGTCAGTTCAAGTACTCGCTGGACAGCGCTACCTGGTCCACCGAGCTGCCGCAGATCAAGGACGCGGGCACGCATACGTTCTATAGTTACGTGGATTCGACCGACGTACTGCACCGCTGTCTGCCGGTTGAGACGCATACCGTGACGATTGCCAAAGCGCCGCTGACCATCACCGCGGAGAACAAAGATACTATCTACGGCGACCCCGCACCTGCCTTCACCGCGGCCTATACCGGCCTGCTCGGTGAAGATACGATAGGCGTAGTGAGCGGTCTGACACTCACGAGCGACTACCTCGTTACCTCCAACGTAGGCGAGTACGACATCGTACCGGCTGACGCACAGGCGGCTAACTACACCATCTCTTACACCAACGGTACGCTCACCAACAACAAGGCGCCGCTGATGATTACCGCCGATGACAAAGAGGTTATCTACGGCGACGAGCATCCTGAGTTCACCGCTTCCTATAGCGGCTGGAAGAACAACGATGACAAGTCGGTAGTAAGCGGTCTGACGTACAGCACCGATTATTTCGTTACCTCCAACGTAGGCGAGTACAGCATCGTACCGGCCAACGCCACGGCGCAGAACTACGAGATCTCTTATACCAAGGGTACGCTGACGGTTAACAAGGCCACGCTGACCATCACCGCCGAGGACAAGACGATGATCTACGGCGACGAGCATCCCGAGTTCACCGCTTCGTACAGCGGCTGGAAGAACGAGGACGATGAGTCTGTTGTCAGCGATCTCGATTACACCTGCGAGTATGCACCGGGAAGCTATATCGGTACCTACACCATCACCCCGCACAGCGCTACGGCGCAGAACTACGAGTTCGAGTACAAGGACGGTACGCTGACGGTCAACAAGGCTATCGTCTATATCAAGGGTGCTGACATTCAGGAGGCCAAGTTCGAGGACGGCAACACTACGGCCGTCGTGCTCAATGCCGGTCAGGTGATGGATGTCAAACTGAATGACGCAGTAGGCGTCTCGACTACCGCTACCTTCTCCGACGCAACGGTAGGCGAGGGCAAGACCATCACCATGTTCTACGAACTGACGGGCGATGCCGCACTGCTGGCTAACTACGACCTCATTCCGACATCCGAGATCTTCGCTAAGAAGGGCGTCATCATCGAGAAATTCATCCCGGACAACAACCCCGAAGAGCAAGAAAATGACGAAGCCGAAGTGAAAGAAGGTATCGAGGTCTATGCGTACGGTTATTGCGACGATAGCGGCTACAGCCTGCGTTACCACCTCAACAGCGGTAACCCTGACCAGTACAAGATTGAGTTCGACAAAAGCAAGTGCGATTCTATCTGCTTCACCGATGTGAACTACGGTGACTACACCATCTCCGGTCCTGACGGTACGATTGAAATCAACATCCCTGCGGATATGCCGACGGGTGACTATACAATGACCGTCACCTTCCGCGACAGCCGCTTCCCGTGGCTGGAGAGCGATCCGTTTAGCGTGACCTTCCATGTTAACCTGCCGGAGACCTACGTGCGTCCGCTGTTCGACAACGTGATTGCACTGGTAGATACCTGCGAGTGCCTGACCGATATCCAATGGTACTGGCGTGCGAACAGCACCGAGCTGTGGCAACCGATCGAGGGCGCTAACGGTTATTACTACCATGTGGACGGTAAACTGACCGGTGAGTACTTCGTTTCGGCGAAGATGAACGGTGAGCCTACCTACACCTGCGGTCAAGCTGATATGGAAACACTCTATGGCGAAGTTGAGAAAGCACAGGCTCCTGTCGTACGTGCATACCCGAACCCGGTTGTTACTACTACTACCGTCACCATCGAGAACTCGAACGAATGGAACCATAACATCCGTATCGTCAACCTCATGGGTATGGAAGTACTCCAGACTACCTTCGAGGGCAACGAGACAAGCGTAGAGATGACCGGTTATCCGCAAGGTAACTACATGATATCCGTTGATGGTATCGTGGTTAAGGTAATGAAACAATAATGTTGAATGTTGAAAGTTTAAAGTTTAGAGACATGAAAACTAAACGTATATTTTCCATCATCGCCGCTGCGGCACTGGCTATTACGGCCAGTGCTCAGCAGAGCGCACATAATAATTATTTAGGCGTATCGTTCGGCGGTGGCCTTAACACGATGCTTTACAATCCGGCTAACGGCTCCCAAAACGTAGGCGCAGGCTTGGACGCAAGTCTATTCTATGGCCGATTCTTTAATAAGACTATCGGTCTCGGAGTAGGACTGAACTATTCCTGGGCTAATGCCTATGCTACCTATAACTGGAACGAGGTGACCCCGGGTCTGACGCATGCCAGCAACCCCAATGTCCCGTACGACCTGACTACCGGATTCAACGATTTCAAAGAACGTCAGAACGTAGGTGTTCTCTCCATTCCGGTGGAGGTGCTCTTCCGTAAGGCCTTCAACGATTGCTGGACCCTCATCGGAGGTATAGGTCTGTCTATCGACTTTCCTATCCACGGCAAGTATTACGCTAAAAAAGGTGACTACAGCACAACGGGCGTATTCCCGGCGCTGGGTAACTACACTATCAGCAACATGCCGGAGCACGGCTTCAGTACCTACACCACAACGCAAGGTGCTAAAATCAACAACCTGGCTAAAGTGGGTGGTTCCCTCATCGGCGACCTCGGCGCACGCGTAGCACTCAATGATAACTGGGGTATGTACCTCGGCGTCTATGTCGGCTACGGTTTTACCAACCTCTTAGCTAAGGAAAAGACCGCTGAGATGGTTATGGTTAACCCGACTAACCCGGCTCAGATTGACTACCGCGGTACGTTCGACTCGAACGAGACCTCTAAGGTGAACCTCCTCCGTTGTGGCGTGAAGATTGCCTTCGACTTCGGTTGGCCTGCTGTGAATAAGAAGAAAGCCGAAGCAGAACGTCTGGCACGTGAGCAGTTTGTTCTCGACTCGATTGCTGCGGCTGAGCAAGCACGTATGGCACGCGAGAAAGCTATCGCTGACTCCATCGCCGCTGCTGAGGCTGCACGCCTCGCTGCTGCGGAACAAGCACGCCTGGCACGCGAGAAAGCTATTGCTGACTCTATCGCTGCCGCTGAAGCAGAGCATGCACGCCAAGTGCAGGAGGCGATTGAACGCTTCAATGCACTCAAAACAAAAGGAGAATCTCTCACCGTGCACTTCGATCTCGGTGCTGATCAACTCAAGTTCAAGGAAGGCGAGCAGCAAATGATGGACGAGGTTTGTATGGTACTCAGCGAACGGCATGACATACGTATCGTGGTGATTGGTCACACCGATAATACCGGCGATGCCGAGCAGAACCTCCGCTATTTCGGTTTGAAACGTGCCGAGGCACTCAAAGCCTACATGGTAGCCCAAGGTGTTAACGCCGACCAGATCGAATGCGAGTCCAAAGGACAAAACGAACCTGTCGCAGACAATAACACTCGCGAAGGCCGCGCACAAAACCGCCGCGCTATCATCAAGTTCTTGTAAAAACTCATTAGTTTTAGAATAGATTTTTCGTATTTCGGACTCCCATGGCAGTGATGCCGTGGGAGTTTTTTTGCGCAAAAATTTGCATATGTGCAATTTTTGTTGTAATTTTGCAGCCGCAATGTAGCTGAATGCAGCCGAAATGAAAACCTTCCTTACTATATCATCTATATTATTCGCCTGCCTGTGCACAATGCGCGTATGTGCGCAGAACGAAGTGCAAGTGACTAACCTGCCTACGGTATATATCTCCACCGTTAACGGCGTTCAACCATACGATAAAGAACATGAACTGCGATGCCGCGTGTGCATAGTAGACGGTCAGACACGTCTCATCGACTCCGCCACGGTGCGGCTGCGAGGCAATGCGTCGATGAACTTTCCCAAGAAACCCTACCATATACGCTTCGACACCAAACACTCGGTATGCGGTTCGCCGGCGTCCGCCAGACGATGGACACTCATCAATAACTACGGCGACAAGACGCTCATGCGTAACTTGCTGGCTTTTGACCTCAGTAGACGCCTCGAGATGCCGTATACACCTTTCGGCTGCGCCGTGGATGTAGTGGTGAACGGCGACTTCAAAGGCTGCTACCAACTGTGCGACCAGATACATGTGCATAAGAACCGCGTAGAGGTAGACGAAGGCGGTTTCCTCATCGAAGCCGATGCCTATGCCTCGGATGAAGATGTATGGTTCACCTCCGCCAAAGGGACCAAGGTGTCGATTCATTATCCCGATGCCGACGTCATCACAGACGCACAAAAGAATACCATCAAGGCGCAGTATAACGAGTTTGAACGCTCCGCACATCCCAACATGGACCTGGAGACATTCTTGCGCCATTTCCTGGTGGGCGAGATAAGCGGCAATACGGATACCTACTGGTCGACCTATTTCTACAAACGCTCCACCAGTGACACTATCTTTACCGGTCCGGTGTGGGACTTCGACCTGGCCTTTGAGAACGACCAACGCACCTTCCGTATATGCGACCACGGCGACTATGTATACCGCTTCGGCAGTACGACGGGCGATATGCGTAACTTTGTCAATAATGTGGTGCGTAAGTCCCCCGGTCAGCAACGCCTCGCCGCTATCTATGCTTACTACCGCGACCGCGATGCTATCTCCGCACCTGTCCTGGTTGCAGTCATCGACTCGTTGGAGAACCTGCTGGCGCAGTC
The DNA here is from genome assembly GCA_017417025.1 of Paludibacteraceae bacterium. Taxonomy (GTDB): domain Bacteria; phylum Bacteroidota; class Bacteroidia; order Bacteroidales; family Paludibacteraceae; genus Colicola. Next base: position 13,495 of record JAFPZY010000009.1, read on the forward strand.
GGCTGAGTTCAACTTCGCCTGCTGGCCTATACTCAATACCCGCGTCCATCAGAATCCCCGTGCCGGCGGCAGTTTTGCGCAGGAAGTAGAGTGGGTGAGAGAATATATTGTCGACCGCATAGCCTGGATGGACCGCAAACTGAATTATACGCCTACGGGCATGAATGACGTTATGTCGACCTTCACACCGGTAGTCAGCAAACAGCTCCGCGACGGCCGCGTAGTCATCCTCCGTGCAGGGGCAGTTTATACCGTTGATGGCATCCGATTAGAGTGATTGGAGACGGAAAATGAGGGTAAAGTGCATTTTTTTTTGATTTTTTTGGGGAAATATTTGCACAGTTCGAAAAAAAGCAGTACCTTTGCACGCTTTTTCGTCGGAAGTGTCTCGACACGGTGAGGTAAGAAGCGAATAAAATGCCTCTATAGCTCAGTTGGTAGAGCACTAGATTTGTAATCCAGCGGTCGTTGGTTCGAGTCCGACTAGAGGCTCTTCGCGTGAGCGACGGCTCAATACGATTCGCGACGACGTCGCTCATAAGAATCTTCGTCGTGCTCCCGCTCTCCGAAAAGCAAACGCTACGTTAGTTTACTTTTCGGGATAAGAAAGAAAGTGATCATTGATAAAAATGAATAAACCAAATCATCGAGAAAGCTTGCTTTCGAAGATGAAGAGGAGCAACCGCGGCGACCCAAATGCGAGCATCGCATTTCTTTGTCGCAAGCGAGTTGCGACGAAGGGTGTGTTCCAGAGTGGCCAAATGGGGCAGACTGTAAATCTGCTGTCTCTCGACTTCGGTGGTTCGAATCCATCCGCACCCACACAAACCCCAATGCGGAAATAGCTCAGTCGATAGAGCACTAGCCTTCCAAGCTGGGGGTCGCGGGTTTGAGTCCCGTTTTCCGCTCTTAATGCTAATGTAGCTCAGTGGTAGAGCGCATCCTTGGTAAGGATGAGGTCGCGGGTTCAACTCCCGCCATCAGCTCCACGAAATAGAAACTATCGTGTAAGGTCTTGCGACCTTATGAATATACGCGCGAGGGGTACTATGCCCTGAGGGCGTGTTTAATTGGAAATAACTAACATTGGAAATAACTAACAAAACAATTGTTATTAACGTTAATAAAAAAGTTGTTTTCGTTAGTTCTTCAGTTGTTTTTCTACACCCAAACGCGCAAAAAAAGGCATAATAATCCTTAAGCGCGCAAGATGTTTTTCATTTTTTTTCAAAGAGCTGCTTCCGAGAGTTGAACTCGGGACCTCATCCTTACCAAGGATGCGCTCTACCACTGAGCTAAAGCAGCAATATGTGAGCGGAAAACGGGACTCAAACCCGCGACCCCCAGCTTGGAAGGCTAGTGCTCTATCGACTGAGCTATTTCCGCAAAATTGGCCGCAACCAACTTTGCGAGAGTCTTTGTGTCGCAGATTGGCAAAACCGAGTTTCGCGAGTCTCGCGAAAGACTTCCGCATTAAGTTTTGTGGGTGCGGATGGATTCGAACCACCGAAGTCGAAAGACAGCAGATTTACAGTCTGCCCCATTTGGCCACTCTGGAACACACCCATATTTCTAACGGGCTTGCGAGGAAAGATGTGCGGGTACACATTAAGGTCGCCGCCGTTATTCCTGTCAAAATCAACTTTGTCAAGTTAATTTTGCAGTATTAAATGAAAACTTTCAATGTTCACTTTTGTGAGCCTCTAGTCGGACTCGAACCAACGACCGCTGGATTACAAATCTAGTGCTCTACCAACTGAGCTATAGAGGCGGGGCATTACTATTGGGTCATGCGCTGTCCGGCAACAAAATTGTGTTTTCTTGTCGAAAGCGGGTGCAAAGGTACTGCTAATTTTTGATATGACAAAATATTCGGCAAAAAAAATGCTAAAAAAATGATATTTTTGCCCGAATAAGTACTTTAGGGGGTCTTTTTTCCTACTTTCAGGCTGCTTTTTGTGGGCATTGACTGTCGGTTTAGTGTCGGTCTACTGTCGGTTGACTGTCGGTAAAGTCTGCGAGATGACAGGAAAAGAGGAGCGGAGTTTACGTGCGAGTCTGCGTGTACCTTATATACGTGTATATGTGCGCGCGCATGTTTGATTCTATTAGAAAAAAGGGAGAAGTGGGCGTATCTATTAGGAAAAATGAGCAGACGAGGCACAGAAGAGTCGTGGGAGGGGGGCTGGAAAGCGGGGTTACATGAGGTAGTTGTAGATGAGGTAGAGCGGGGACGTGAGGAGGATGTCTGAATTCCACAGAGCAGAATAGGGGCGCAGGGCGGGGAGGAGGTAGATGTTCCACGGGAGGACAAGGAAGTAGAAGAGATAAAGTCCGGCGAAATGATAGAGGACACGGTTGGACGAAGCGTCATTGCTGAAGCAGACAAGCCATACATAGGCAAAAAGAGGAAAGACAAACATGACAAACCTGCTTCCGACGGAGGGAACCATAAATGTGAAATTGCAGAAAGCGATGAAGGCGAGCATGAGGAAATAGAGGCTCTGCGCCTTTGTGCCGAGTATGCGCTCTTTGTAATGCCATGCCATGTATGCGGCTGCAAGATTGATAGAGAGGCGGACTGCAAACTCGAAAGTGCGTACAATCCAGATATAGCCGGATCCTCCCTCGTTGATCTGCCTAATGTACCAATAATTGAGATAGCCGGAATAGTGAACACTAAGTCCATCAGGCAAGAAAGCAACAATCATCGAGAAGAGTTGCACGGCAAAGGCGGACATGATGAAGCTGACGATGACGAGCGCGAAGGCCATCTTGTTGCTTCTGCGTATGACGAGCCAGAGGCAGAGAATAGGAAAGATGAGAAAAAAGGCTGCGTGGACAAGAGGTGTGATAAAAAGCCAGAGCAGGGCGGTCTTGCGGTGGTCGATGAAGAAGCGGAAGAATGCGTAAACAACAATCCACAAGGCGGTAAAGAAACGTACGACAGAGGCCATATAGATTTGTGAAACTGTGAAAAGGAAGAGCAGCATGAGGCACGTGACGGAGAATGTGTAGTTGTCCTCCGAGACGAGGTACCGCATAGACTTGAGCATGAAGAAGGCGTAGATGACGGCTACAAACATGAAGTAAACGTGGTAGTTGTGCGAGAATTGTGCAACGACGAAAGCCAGTGCGCGGTCGTAGATGTCGGTGGAAGAACTTCTGTCTTGATCACGGAACGTATGCAGGTAAGTCTTGAAGTCCCGTATGTTGGTATATGTGGCTTCCTCAAAATGCATTTTGTACACTATGCAGTCGAAGTTCTGTTTCTCGGTTCTGTCGTCGGGGACCATCATTGTCAGCCCGAACAAGGTGAACGAGAGGAAGAGTACAAGGAAAGAGGAGCGTGTGTTTAGTCGCGGCAAAGCGGCAAGCAGTCCCAGAACAGGGCTTATGAGGAAGGCCACAGACTTGAGGATGAAGTCGGTCTTTTCTTCTTTGAGCCATATTTTGGTAGCCGGGGTCATAGGTGTGTGCAACGTTCCATAATCTCGTCGGTGAATGTGCCGAAGCATGGGCCGACAGTGAATTGGAAGAGCCATGCACTGAATCCTCCGGTGTTGATTTCGAGCAGTTTTGGTTCAGAGTCGCAGTCAAGCGCAATGTCCATGGCGATGAGGTCGTGGAAGGGGATTCTTCTGCCGACGGCGGCACTGAAGGACTTTATTTTGTCAAACTCAGGAATGACATATTTTCCATGCTCAAAGTCAATGCCGTTGAATACGGGTGTGCGGTCGGCGAGGAAAGAGCAGCAGTATTTGCCGAGTGTGCCGTCATCGCTGACCCCGCAGAACATGCCTCCCGAGTGGGCGTTATCCACATTGGCCCCTTTGCCGCCGATGCGCAGAATGCTCCTCATCGGGTGGACTATGCCTTGTATGTCGCGATAAGTGAAGATGCGGATTGTGTTTACGGAGGTAGGGTTGAACTGCTCCAAAAAAGGGTGTTGCCTGACGCACTTCTGCATGAGAAAATCCTTGTGATAGTGCTGCTGCAGGTAGATGCTGCTGACGAGTTCTCCTGTTCTTGTGTAGTAGTTTCCCTGCTTCCTGTCAATGACCTGTACCCCACGCCCCGAACATTCGCGCGAGGGTTTGAGAATAAGTGGTGTAGTTTTTGTCTGCGCGAGGAAGTCGTTTATGTCGAGCGGATTGTAGTCTTCGTCCATATATTTCCCGCCGATATTGCGCATGAGGACTGCAGGCATGCAGTCGTGGGGGAGAGAGAGGTTGAGACTGTTTTTGTCGGAGTAGAACTCGAGATAGTCATAAGGTGTGAGCACCGGCTCAACTTGTGTTGCGCATATCTCAAGCGGAATGATATTGATGTCTTCTCCTATAAACTTGGAAAAGATGCGGTAGGAGGATACAGAGACATGCTTGTCGTAATGCCTCCACTTCTCAAGCCATAGATTTTCGTTTTTCTCTTTTGCCGCGAGTTCGGGATGCAGGCTGAATATGCGCTTGTAAAGGGCATGGTATGACTGCCGCATGGCATTTGCGCGGTGATACTTCTGATATTTATGATATAGTTCTTTGAGTGACATGTTGCGTAATATGTTATTTATTTGAGTCTTGCAGCATATTTTTCCGGGCGTATATATATGACAAAAGTCCCAAGAGGACGCTTGTGAGCGTGAATACGCATGCAGCTCCTATGTGTTTGAAGTAATAGACGAGCGGAAAGGCGATGCAGAACCCGAACAGCGAGGAGACGACTGTCAGGTTGCGCATAACGCGGTCGTGGTTCTTGACAATCAGGTAGTTGGTGCCATACACCTCGTTGAGCGCGATAAAGAAGACTGCAACCGCCGTTATGCGCAGGACAATGACGGAGTCGGCGAACTCGCTCCCGAAGAAGAGAAGTATGAGCCACGGTGCGGCAGCAATAAGGAAGAGCGTGACAAGCAGTGCTATGCCCAGACTGAAATTGCGGTAAAGGTTGTGTTTCTCTATTTTGCGCGACAGATACGGGAAGAACGTGCGGCTGAACACAGACATGAGCGTGTTGCTCAAAGTGGTGAGTTTCTTGCCGGCATCATAAAGGCCTGTGTTTGCGGGGAGGCAGAACATGCCCAGCAAGATGACGGAGAAACTGTTGTAGAGGTTGGGCATGAGGTTGTTGATGAAGACGTTGGTGCTGGCTTTGACTGTGTCCGCAATGCGTGTAAGCGGTACGGCGGTAATCCTGACTTTCCAGCGCCGGACGATGATGTACATGGCTGCTATTCCTGATGTCAGGTAGCCGAGCGAGACAAGCAGCGGCTGCAGGATATAGTCCTCTTTCGTGTGGATGAAGACAAAGACCGCTATGGTGAACACAAACCTGAGCGTCACTCCCAGCACCGTTATGTATTTCATGCGCTCCAGTGCCTGGAAGAACCAGCTTGGGAAGAGTATGTTGGTAGGCACCTGTATGAAGGTGAAGAGCAGTATGAGCCAGTTCTCGCGGAAGCGCGGCACCAAGACAATGAGCAGCATCAGCACCAGCAGGCAGGCAAGTGCGAGCAGGCATCGCGCCCACAGGACGGTGGAGAAGAGACGTGAGACCATATCGGGGTTGTCCCTGTGCTTGGCCACTTCGCGCGTGGCGGTGTAGTTGAAGCCCCAGTCCGTCACAGTCTGCAGCCACATGATGACAGCCGCGGCGAAAGCAATCCTGCCTAATCCGTCCGCCCCGAGCACACGCGCCAGATATGGCATGGTGAGGAGCGGAAAGAGATAGCTGACGCACTGCAGTATAGTGAGATACACCATGTTGGAGGCGACAGTGCGGCCGTCCTTGCTGTTCTTGAGTCTCTGCCAATATGTTTTGAGCCGGAAGTTCATCATTGTGCGGCGTGATGTTTGTCAGCCAAGCAGGAAACGTCCTGTGCGTGTAAGCAGGAAGAGGCGCGCAAGCACGTATGACATGACCAAAGCGGCGGCAAAGCCGACCCACGGCAACAGGTATGAGCCGAGGTGCTGCGGCAGAGAGGTGTGATAATAAAGCCACTCGAGGACGAACTGCTGGAATATATAGACGGCAAAGCATAGTTTGTTCCACAATTCCCAGTGTGGACGCAGCGTGATGTGCTTTGTGCAAAGCAGTGCAAGGAGATAGAAAACAGCAACTCCGAGTGAGGAGTAGAGCAGCCGGCACAGGATGTATTCCGCGCGAAGTGCGAATGTGTCGAAGATGCCGGCAGCAGAACTTAACTGTAGGCGCAACATCTCCATGTTGCGCGTGAAAAGGAACACCATAACCACAAAGAGAACCAAAGCGCCGAGCAGCGCGGAGAGATGCCTTTCCGCCCACGACATGAGCTGCCCGCGATGCTTGAATACAACGGTCCCGGCATAGAAGAAGGGCAGGTAGTAGAGCGTCTGACCTAATTGCATGGGCAGCGGGAGCCATGAGAACAGTGCAATGACGGCGAGCAAAGAGAGCACAAGTCCGTCATTGAGCCGTGTCTTAAAGAGCAGCCATGCTGCAAGAAAACACCAGAACAGCATTGGCAGGAACCATAGGTGTCCATAGCCGTAGAGCGTCCCGAGGGCGATGTTAAGCCATTGCCTCTCCTGAAACAAGTGCGTGAACAGCGCTATGTAGGCAAGCCCGAACACGATGGAGGGCAACAGCAGGCGGCGCGCTTTGCCGAGAGCAAGAGCTATGAATGAGCTACTCTTGAGCTTACCATAAACTTGGAAACCGAAGACATAACCGGACATGAAGACAAACATCTCCAGCATGCAGGCAAACGAGTACTTCTGTATCCAGAAATAAGGCCGCACATCATGTATGCCTTCAGGATAAGACCAGTTGTGGGCATACATGGTGAAAGCGTGCATGAGCACCAGCACGACGATGGTGACAGGACGCAACAGGCTTATTTCGGCAAGACGCTCTTTCATAGGTCCTTATTGGGCCGTGAGTCTTTTAGAGACGCCCGTCCACAAGGTTCTTGTTGAGGAAGCCTTTCACGTCATAGACCACGGCTGAGGACTTGAGGAACTGCTGTATGTTCAGGTCGCGGAACTCGTTGTGCGCCACAGCAGCAATGACGGCATCGAACTTGGTGGCTGGCAGGGTGTTCTGTATATCGACTCCGTATTCGCGCTTGGCGACGGCGGGGTTGGCCCATGGGTCGGAGATGGTGATGTTGAGGTTGTACTCGTGCAGGGCGTTGTAGATGTCTATCACTTTGGTGTTTCTAACGTCGGGGCAGTTCTCCTTGAAGGTGAAGCCGAGCAGCAGGATGTTGCTGCCGAGCACCTGTATGCCTTTCTTGATCATAAGTTTGACAACCTGCGTGGCTACATATTCGCCCATGCCGTCGTTCATGCGCCGTCCGGCAAGTATTATTTCGGGGTTGTAGCCGTAGCGCTGTGCGCACTGGGCGAGGTAGTATGGGTCCACGCCTATGCAGTGTCCGCCTACCAGTCCGGGCTGGAAGGGCAGGAAGTTCCACTTGGTGGAGGCTGCTTCGAGCACGTCGTGGGTGTCAATGCCCATGCGGTTGAATATCTTGCTCAGTTCATTGACAAAGGCTATGTTGATGTCGCGTTGCGAGTTCTCGATAACTTTGGCGGCTTCCGCCACTTTCATTGTCGGAGCGAGGTGCGTGCCTGCGCTGATGACGGAGGAATAGACTTCGTTCACGCGCTTGCCTGTTTCGGGTGTGGAGCCTGAAGTTATCTTCTTTATGTGCTCAACGGTGTGAACCTTGTCGCCGGGGTTGATGCGCTCGGGCGAGTAGCCGGCGAAGAAGTCGCGGTTGAAGACCAGGCCGCTTGTTTTTTCCACGACGGGAATGCACTCGTCTTCTGTAACCCCCGGATAAACGGTTGATTCATAGACAACGATGTCGCCTTTTGATATTACTTTGCCCACTGTCTCACTGGCTCCGTACAGGGGCGTGAGGTCGGGCTTGTTGTCGTTGTCCACGGGCGTGGGGACAGCCACAACGTAGAAGTTGCAGTCGCGTATCTGGTCTATGTCAGACGTGCAGCGGAAGCCGTTCCTGATGGCGGTTTGCAGCAGTTCGTCGCTCACTTCGAGGGTGGCGTCATGTCCGTCCATGAGTGCGGCGACGCGGTCGGGGTTCATGTCAAAACCGATGGTTTTATACTTGGTGGAGAAAAGGCGGGCAAGTGGCAGACCTACATAGCCGAGTCCGATTACACAGATTTTTGTTTCCATAAATAAGTTATAGGGTTAGTTTTGTTTCAATATGTTTATTGTTGTTATGCTGTTTGATTGCGTATTCAATGAGCCAGTTGATGCCGTTGAAAGGCTCGTCGTGCCAGACGGCGTTGCGGTCCCACCAGCCGTGCATGAACTCGTCGTCGTCCACGCCGTAGCAGTAAGAGACCTCGACGACATAGAGTTTCCCCGTCTGCTTGTGGCGGACAATGTCAAGCGCGGCGGACTGGAGTTGCAGGCGGTCGGCTGCATCAAAGGCAAAGCGGACTACATCCTGCTCTATGAGTTCGTGCTCAAAGTGGTCGTTATGTCCGCCCGAGGCGCGGAAATCCCCCTTGCGGCAGTAGCGGACCATGGCTATGCAGCGGTCGCCGCATACTTCGATGCGATAGTCGAAGCCGTCGTTGGGTATGAAGTCCTGGAAATAGACATACTCTTTCTGCGCCGGCAGACGGTCTTGCGGCAGGCGGCGCACAAACAGGCTCAACGCACCGAGCACATAGCGGAAAGTGAGCGAACCTTTGCGCCATTCGCGCACAGTCCTTAAGAAGTGCTGCCGCTTGTCATAGGCCGCGTATTCGCTGCGGAAGGCTTTGGTAATGAAAGCTTTGGCTTCGCGGAAGTTGTGCGCCAGCTCCACATTGTAACTGCCTGCGCCTCCGCGCAGCTTGAACACTTTGGGGTATTCGGTCTCTTTTGCCCAGCGGAGAGCGTCTGCTTCGTTGTAGAAGGCGTAGGCGGGGGCGGCCTGTATGCCGTGCGCCTCGAAGAGGTATTTCTGCCCGAGCTTGTCGTCGAAGTGCCAGGCGGTGCAGAAGTCGGGATAGACGGTCTTGCCCGCCTGCTGGAGCGAGAAGAGGAGCTGCTTGGCGAAGTTCATGTCGCGCGCATCGCCCTGGTGGAAGTGCCAGAGGAAAATGTCGCAGTCTGCAAGCCGGCTGACAATGTCTGTGTCGTAGGCATTGACCTGTTTGCAGTCGATGTTATGCTCTTTGCAGTATTGCAGCCATTGTGTGCTGTAAGAGCCTTCTCTGTGATGTATCGCGATGCGCATTTCTGTTGCTTGTTTTTAGCTACCCTTGAGCTACCCTTAGGCTACCCTTAGGCTACCCTTAGGTCTTCTTGTTTTTCCTGATTCCTGTGCTGTCTGCTTTTTGTGTGCTTTGCGGCAGATCCCGTTTCCGTCCCGTTTTCGTCTCGTTTTCGTCTCGTTTTCGTCTCGTTTTCGTGTTTGACGGCGGAAAGAGCGCTTAACGCAGGTTCTCTCTGTACCACTTGCAGGCTTCGCGCAGTCCGTCGCGCATGGAGAACTGCGGGTTGTAGCCGAGCAGTGTGCGTGCTTTGTCGATAGAAGCGAGCGAGTGGGGTATGTCTCCGAGGCGGTTGGGTCCGTGCACGGGGACGATGGAGGCGATGGCGGGGTCATACCCGGAGAGGAACTCGCGCAGGTAGTCCGTCAGTTGGTTGAGGGTGGTGCGCTCGCCGAATGCGGTGTTGTATATCTGGTTCACTGCCTGCGGGTTGGTGGTGGCAAGGGCGAGGCGGTTCATGAGTATGACATTGTCTATATATGTGAAGTCGCGGCTGTACTCGCCGTCACCGTTGATGGTGGGTGTCTCGTGCGCCATGAACTGCTTGACGAAGAGCGGAATGACGGCGGCGTATGCTCCGTTGGGGTCCTGTCTGCGCCCGAAGACATTGAAGTAGCGCAAGCCTATATACTCGATGCCGTAAGTGCGTGCGAAGACATCGGCATAGAGTTCGTCCACGTACTTGGTTATGGCGTATGGCGACAGGGGGCGGCCTATGTGCTCTTCCACTTTCGGCAGGGCGGTGCTGTCGCCGTAAGTGGAACTGCTGGCGGCGAAGACGAAGCGGCGTACTCCCGCGTCACGTGCGGCGATAAGCATGTTGAGGAAGCCGCCTATATTGACGGCGTTGGTGGTGGCGGGGTCCTTTATAGAGCGCGGCACAGAGCCGAGGGCGGCCTCGTGGAGGACGTAGTCGGCTCCTTCGACGGCTTTGCGGCAGTCTTCGGGATTGCGTATGTCGCCTACAATAAGGCGGAAAGTGCCGGCATACTTCTCTGTGAGCGGGAGTATGTTCTCTATGTGCCCCGTAGAGAAGTTGTCAAGGCAGGTGACGCGATGCCCGTCCTCAAGGAGAGCTTCGCAAAGATTGGAGCCTATGAAGCCGGCTCCTCCGGTGACGAGAATATTGTGGGTAGTGTTCATGTTTCAGTCGCGTTTGAATATGTCGCGTGTATATAGTTTGTCTTTAATGTCGTCCAGGCAACTGTCGTAGCGGTTGGCTATGACGGCGTTGCTCCTGCGTTTGAACTCGGCGAGGTCGTTGATGACGAGGCTGCCGAAGAAAGTGGTGCCGTCGGGTAGCGTCGGCTCGTAGATGATGACGTTTGCGCCTTTGGCTTTGACGCGTTTCATTATGCCCTGTATGGAGGACTGCCGGAAGTTGTCGGAGTTGGACTTCATGGTGAGGCGGAACACCCCTATGGTGATGTTCTTCTCGCGGTCGGCCTGCCAGCTGTTTTCCTCCGAGTAGGCGTAGTATCCGGCTTTGGCAAGCACCCGGTCGGCAATGAAGTCTTTGCGTGTGCGGTTGCTTTCCACTATGGCTCCTATGAGGTTTTCGGGCACGTCCGTGTAGTTGGCGAGCAGCTGTTTGGTGTCTTTGGGCAGGCAGTAGCCGCCGTAGCCGAAAGAGGGGTTGTTGTAGTGGTTGCCGATGCGCGGGTCGAGACAAACGCCGTTGATAATGTCTTTGGTGTCAAGCCCTTTCATCTCGGCATAGGTGTCAAGCTCGTTGAAGTAGCTTACGCGCAGGGCGAGATAGGTGTTGGCAAAGAGTTTGACGGCCTCCGCTTCTGTGAAGCCCATGAAGAGGGTGGGTATGTCGTCCGCCTGCGCTCCCTCCTGCAGCAGTCCGGCAAAGTCGTGTGCAGCCTGCATCAGGTGCGGGTCGTTCTTGTCGGTGCCGACAATGATGCGCGAGGGGAAGAGGTTGTCGTACAGCGCTTTGCTCTCGCGCAGGAACTCCGGAGCAAAGAGGATGTTGCGGCTGCCCGTAGCGGTGCGCAGGTGCTCCGTGAAGCCGACCGGCACGGTGGACTTGATGATGATAACCGCATTGCTGTTGGCCTGCAGAACAAGGTTTACCACCTCCTCTACGGCGGAGGTGTCGAAGTAGTTGCGCTGCGGGTCGTAGTTGGTGGGGGCGGCAACGATGACAAACTCGGCATCCCTGTATGCCTCCTGCGCATCAAGAGTGGCGCGGAGGTTGAGCGTGACGGGGCGGCCGTTGATGTCGGTGCCGGCCATGTACTGTTCTATGCAGTCGTCCTGGATAGTGGATTGCCTGCTGTTGATTTTGTCCACGCGCTCCCTGACTATGTCCACGGCAGTGACGCGGTTGTGTACGGCAAGGAGTGTGGCCATTGACAACCCGACATACCCTGTACCTGCAACTGCTATGTTCCTGTTCATTATTGAGCCTCTTTTGAAAATCGGGCGCAAAGTTACGGAAAAATTTGCAAGTGTGCAAAAAAAAGTGTACCTTTGCAGCGTTTTTTAGAAAAATACCGTCAAATGAGGAAATACAAACTCTGGAATACGCTGTGCGGCTGGGCCGTTTTCGGAATAGCTGCGGCGACGTATCTGCTTACAATGGAGCCGACTGCCTCTTTCTGGGACTGCGGCGAGTTTATATCAAGCGCACACAAACTTGATGTGGGGCATCCGCCCGGAGCGCCGTTCTTCATGCTGATGGGGCACTTCTTCTCGTTGTTCGCAAGCGACACGGGGCATGTGGCGATGTGTGTGAATGCGCTGTCGGCGCTGGCAAGCGCGTTCACCATACTCTTCCTCTTCTGGACCATCACCGCACTGGGGCGCAAGCTGCTGCCTGACGCGGGCGAGATGAGTCTGCGGCAGGGCATAGCCTTGCTCGGGGCAGGTGCCGTCGGCGCGCTGGCATACACGTTCTCAGACACTTTCTGGTTCTCGGCTGTGGAGGGGGAAGTGTATGCGTCCAGTTCCCTGTTTACTGCGCTTGTCTTCTGGCTGATACTGAAGTGGGACGAGAAAGCGGACGAGGAAGGGTCGGACAAGTGGCTGATACTGATAATGTATCTTATGGGCGTTAGCATCGGTGTGCACCTGCTGAACCTGCTGACTATTCCCGCTATCGTGCTCGTTTATTATTTCCGGCGCTATGAATTCTCGTGGAAAGGGGTGGCGCTGGCTTTCCTTGCCAGTGTGGCAGTGCTGGCGACAGTGCTTTACGGCGTTATCCCTGGCGTGCCGACAGTGGCGGGGTGGTTCGAACTGCTGTTTGTCAATATGCTCGGCTGCCCGTTCAATACTGGGCTGGCGGTATATATAGTGCTGACTGTGCTCCTCCTTGTGGCGGGGATATGGTTCTCTTACAGGAAACTGGAAGAAGGCGACACCCCCTTGCGCCGCTGGGTGAACACGGGCTTGATAATGTTGGCTGTCGTGCTGGTAGGCTACAGCAGTTATGCGGCTATAGTAATAAGGTCGAGCGCCGACACTCCGATGGACCAGAACTCTCCTGACAACGTGTTCAGCCTGAAGTACTACCTGAACCGCGAGCAGTACGGCGACCGTCCGCTGCTCTACGGGCAGACCTACAATGCTCCGGTGAAGCTCAAGATAAAGGGGAACATGTGTGTCCCCGTTGAAAACCAGGGGCATGCCCAGTATGCTCCCGCCCCCAAGACAGAGGGAGGAAAGGACCGCTACGTCATAACGGGCTACAAGAGCAACTATGAGTTCATGGACGAATTCAAGATGCTGTTCCCCCGCATGTACTCGGCAGACAGCCGTCATGTGCAGGCGTACAAGGAGTGGGCGGACATAAAAGGCAGACGCGTGCGCTACGACTACTGCGGCCAGCAGAAGACGGAGTACTGCCCCACCTTCGGCGAGAACCTGCGCTTCTTCTTCCGCTATCAGGTGAACTTCATGTACTGGCGTTACTTCATGTGGAACTTCTCGGGCAGGCAGAACGACCTGCAGAGTTACGGCGACATAAGCAAAGGCAACTGGCTGACAGGCATACCCTTTATCGACAATGCGATGCTGGGCGACCAGTCGCTGCTGCCCGCCGAACTCAGGGAGAACAAAGGGCATAATGTGTATTACATGCTGCCTCTGCTGCTCGGTCTGATAGGCTTGTGCTGGCAGATAGGCGTGCGGCGCAAGAACGCGAAAGGGGAGACGGAAAATGCAGGCTGGAGGTCGTTCACGATAACTTTCCTGCTGTTCTTCCTGACAGGTCTGGCCATAGTGGTTTATCTTAACCAGACACCTTATCAACCGCGCGAGCGCGACTACGCATACGCGGGGAGCTTCTATGCTTTCTGTATATGGATAGGCTTGGGTGTGATGGCATTGGGGGCGCTTATAGAGAAATTGAAGAGCAGTGAAGCGGTGAAGACCTGCCTGACCTGCGCAGCTGTCGCCTTGTGCCTGCTGGTGCCTGCACAGATGGCTTCGCAGAACTGGGACGACCACGACCGCTCGCAGCGCTACTCCTGCCGCGATTTCGGAGCCAACTACCTGAAGTCGTGCGAGACACAAGGCATCATCTTCTCCAACGGCGACAACGATACATTCCCGCTGTGGTACAACCAGGAGGTGGAGGAAGTGGGGACAGACCTGCGTGTCTGCAACCTGAGCTACCTGCAGACCGACTGGTATATTGACCAGATGAAGCGCCCTTACTACGAGAGCGAGGGGCTGCCCGTCACCTGGGAGTACAAAGACTACATGCCCGGCAAGAACGAGGTGGTGTGGGTCGAGAACAAACTGAACGCTCCGCTGTCGGTGGAGAAAGCCTTCCAGTTCCTGCGCTCTGACGACCCGCGCACCAAGCGCGACGGCGAGAACTACATACCGAGCGACCAGCTCTATGTGGACGGCCCCGACGGCGAGCGTATCGACCTGAAGAAAGCACGCCGTTTCACCCGCTCGGAGATGATGGTGATGGAGATGCTGGAGCAGAACAACTGGAAACGCCCGATGTACTTCGCCGTTACGGTGGGGGACGACTACTACTTGGGTCTGCGCCCCTACTTCGAGCTGACGGGTCTGGCCTACCGTATCACCCCCACCAAGAGCAAGGACGGCAGGGCACGCGTAAACACCGAAGTGATGTACGAGAACATGATGCACCGCTTCAAATACGGCAACATGAACATACCGGGCATCTATATAGACGAGAACCTGATGCGCATGTGCCATACGCACCGCATGATGTTCCTCGAGCTTGCAGAAGCCCTGTTCAGGGAGGGCAAGAAGGATAAGTGCCGCGAAGTGATGGACTATGCAGACGAGGTGCTGCCTGCATACAACATCCCCTACGACTACACCTCGGCTTCAATGGCTTCTATCTATTACGCTCTGGGCGAGGACGAGAAAGCCAACGTGATAATGCGGGCGGTGGCGGAGAACTGCGTGGAGTACCTGCGTTGGGGCGACAGCCTTGACCGCGACCAGCGTCGCTCGGCACAGAGCACGCTTCAGTACCAGCTTTCGATATTCGGCTACGTGCTGCAGAATGCGGAGCACTATCGTCAGACTGAACTTGTGGATGAATATTATCCTGTTTATGAACAATATGCAAAATACTGAATCAGTGCCCGTCCTGCTGCTGACGGGCTATTTGGGGAGCGGCAAGACTACGCTGCTCAACCGCATACTCAACAACGAGAAAGGCATACGTTTTGCCGTAATAGTGAACGACCTCGGTGAGGTGAACATCGATGCCGACCTTATACAAAAGGGCGGAGTGGTGTCCTCCAAAGACGACAATCTGGTGGCCTTGCAGAACGGCTGTATATGCTGCACTCTGAAGATGGACCTTGTGCAGCAGCTGCACGACCTGTGCACCGCGCGCCAGTTCGACTACATAGTGATAGAGGCAAGCGGCATCTGCGAGCCTGCGCCTATAGCGCAGACTATCTGCCAGTACAGCCGCATGGTGCCTTTCACCGAGGACCCGTGGCCGAAACTGGACTGCATAGTGTCAGTGGTGGATGCGCTCCGCCTCCGCGACGAGTTCGGCAACGGCGACGACCTGCAGCGCAAGGACCTCGGCGAAGAAGACCTCGCCTCGCTGGTGATACAGCAGATAGAGTTCTGCAACCTCATTCTGCTCAACAAGGCGGACGAGGTAAGCAAAGACGAGCTGGAGCACGTGCGCGCCATAATACGCGCCATACAGCCGACAGCGGAAATCTTAGACTGCAACTACTGCGACGTGCCGTTCAGCAAACTGCTCGACACGGGCATGTTCCGCTTTGACGACGTGGCAGGCAGTGCGGCATGGATACAGGGCGTGGAAGCCGCTGCGGAAGAGCATGACGATGACGACGACGGGGAGTGCGAGGGTACTGCAAGGGTAGCTGAAAGCGAGGAGCATCACAGCCACCATGAGCACCACCATGAGCACGACCATGAGCATCACCATCATCACCACCACCACGACGAAGGCGAGGCGGAGGAGTACGGGGTAGGGACTTTTGTCTATTACCGCCGCCGCCCGTTCAACCTCGGCAGGTTTGACGATTTTGTGGCCCGGCAGTGGCCGAAGAACATAATACGCTGCAAGGGTATGTGTTACTTCTCTGACGAGTACGACATGTGCTATCTGTTCGAGCAGGCGGGCCGCCAGTTCAACCTCAAGCAGGCGGGTGAGTTCTTTGCCACTATGCCCCGCGAGGAGCTGATGGAGATGATGGCGCAGGACCCCATTCTGCGCCGCGACTGGGACGAGCAGTACGGCGACCGCATGCAGAAACTGGTCTTCATAGGGCAGCACCTTGACAAACACGCCATAGAAAAGGCGCTGGACGATTGTTTGGACTAATACATAAAAAAACTCAACAATATGCAAGTCAATTATCTGAAGTCGAGACACATTGGTCTCAGCGAAGAAGACAAGAAACAGATGCTCGCCGAGGTGGGTGTCGAGTCGATGGAACAACTCATTGAGCAGACCATGCCGAAGGACATTCTGCTTGACGAACCTCTGGACCTTGACGAGCCGCTTACTGAGCAGGAGCACCTTGACACCATTGCCGACATGGCAGCGGAGAACCTCCCTTACAAGAGCCTTATCGGGCGCGGATGGTACGGCACAATCACACCTGCCGTCATAGCCCGCAACGTTCTGGAGAATCCTGTGTGGTACACCTCTTACACCCCCTATCAGGCGGAGGTGAGCCAGGGCAGGCTGGAGGCTCTGTTTGTGTTCCAGACCATGGTGAGCGACCTTACCGGACTCCCGCTCGCCAACTGCTCGCTGCTTGACGAGGCTACCGCCGCAGGCGAGGCTGTCACCATGATGCGCAACCTGCGCACACGCGAGCAGGTGAAGAACAACGTGTGCAAGGTGTTTGTGGACGAAAAGATATTCGCCAACACGCTGAGCGTGATGAACACCCGCGCCGCAGGTCAGGGCATAGAACTGGTGCGCGGCAACTACGCATCGTTCAAGCCGTCGTCCGACTACATGGGCGCAATTGTCCAGCTGCCTAACGCCGACGGCTCGGTGGAGGACTACACAGCCTTCATTGCCGCGTGCCACGAGGCAGGCATGAAAGTGACAGTGATAGCCGACCTTATGGCGATGGCTCTGCTCAAGCCTCTTGATGCCGACATCGTGTGCGGCACGGCGCAGCGCTTCGGTCTGCCCATGGGCTTCGGCGGCCCCACTGCCGGTTACATGGCTACACGCGACGAGTTCAAGCGCGAACTGCCGGGCCGCATCATAGGCTTGAGCAAGGACACGCACGAGCGTCCCGCCTACCGCCTTGCCCTTCAGACACGCGAACAGCACATCAAGCGCGAAAAAGCCACATCCAACATCTGCACCGCAGAGGCTCTCTGCGCTATGATGGCGGGCTTCTACGGCGTTTATCACGGTGCGGAAGGCGTGCGCGAAATAGCCGAAGGCATACACGGCCGCGCCGTCTATCTGAACGAGATGCTGCAGGCATACGGCATACAGCAGGACAACACCGAGTTCTTCGACACACTGAAGATACATGTAGCCGACACGGAGAAACTCCGCAAGGCAGCCCTTGAAAAAGGCATCAACCTCTATTACGGTGACGGCTTTGTAGGCCTGAGCATGGACGAGACAGTGACGCTTGACGACATGAACAACCTCATCGAACTCTTTGCCGAGACCAGCGGCAACGTGCCGCAGTACGAAGAGTCGGAAGACGCTTTCAGCGGTCTGTGGGCGATAGACGAGAGCCGCGTGCGTCCGGTGGACTACATGCAGAGCGAGGTGTTCAAACTCTATCACACCGAGACCGACATGATGCGCTACATCAAGCGTCTCGACCGCAAGGACATATCGCTGACTCACTCCATGATACCGCTCGGCAGCTGCACAATGAAGCTCAACCCCGCTGCGGCTATGATGCCTATCACCATGCCCGGCTGGATGGCTGTTCATCCGCTTGCTCCGGAGGATCAGGTGGGCGGCTTCCGCGAGATGCTTGACGAACTGCAGCAGCAGCTGGCCGTCATCACAGGCTTTGCCGCATGCTGCCTGCAGCCCACTTCGGGCGCAGCCGGCGAGTATGCCGGACTGGTGACAATACGCGAGTACCTGCGCCGTCAGGGACAGACCAACCGCAACATTCTGCTCATTCCCGCATCCGCTCACGGCACCAACCCCGCTTCGTGCGTACAGGCAGGCTTCACTCCCGTCGTGGTGAAGTGTGACGAGAACGGCAATACCGACCTCGAGGACTGGCGTGCCAAAGCCGAAGCCAACAAGGACAACCTTGCCGGCTGCATGATTACCTATCCGTCCACACACGGCATCTTCGAGATGGCTATCCGCGAGATGTGCAAGATTATACACGACAACGGCGGTCTGGTCTATATGGATGGCGCTAACATGAACGCCCAGATAGGCTATACCAACCCGGGCTTCATCGGTGCCGACGTGTGCCACCTCAACCTCCACAAGTCGTTTGCATCGCCTCACGGCGGCGGCGGCCCCGGTGTGGGTGCCATCTGCTGCGCCAAGCACCTTGTGGAGTGCATGCCTTCGGAGGACAACAACCGCGTTTCCGCCGCCCTCTACGGCAATGCCAACATGGCGCTCATCTCTTACGGCTATATCCGCATGATGGGCTATGAAGGGCTGCGCGAGGCTACGGCAACGGCCATCCTCAGCGCCAACTACATGGCTAAGAAACTCAAGGACGCTTACGGCATAGTCTATACCGGCGTAACTGGTCGCGTAGGCCATGAGCTGATACTCGACTGCCGCCAGTTCCACGCCATCGGCATCACCGAAACCGACATAGCCAAACGTCTGATGGATTTCGGCTATCATGCCCCAACGCTCTCTTTCCCCGTTCACGGCACACTGATGGTGGAGCCTACGGAGTCGGAGTCGAAGCAGGAGCTTGACCGCTTCATTGACGCTCTGCTCGTTATCCGCGAGGAGATCCGCGAGGTGGAGGACGGCCGTGCCGACAAGCAGGACAACGTGCTGCTCAATGCGCCGCACCCCGAGTATGAGGTGGTGGCTGACGAGTGGAACCACTGCTACAGCCGCAGGAAAGCCGCTTACCCGACCGACTGGGTGGCTGCCAACAAGTTCTGGATCCCTGTGAGCCGTGTGGACAACGGCTTCGGCGACCGCAACCTTGTAGCCCGCTACTGCAATTCGTGCTGCTGCTGACAGACAGCGCATCGTAATAAAAAAGGACTGCTCTCGTATTGCGGAGCAGTCCTTTTTTGTGTTTCCTTTGCTGTGGAGATATAGCGGGCGCAGGTCAGAGGTTTATCTCTGTTTCTTTCGGGTATTTGACCTGGTAGCCCACAGTGACGGTCTCCGTCTGTCCGGCCTTGACCTGCAGTTCGTAGGTTAGTATGCCGTGGTCTTTGTCGTTGTTGGCGGCGGTTGTTGTCCCGTCGGTCAGTTCAACTGAGATGCTCTTGTCGGTGCTGACGGGGTAGGGTTCCTGCAGGCGCACGCTGATGTCCTGGTTCTTGTTGTTGGTCACGGTTATTTTGTATGCGCGTGTGGTGGTCTTGCTGCTGCCTGTGGTCTTGGTCTGGCTGTAGTCCTGCAGCATTTCGCGCTTCACGGCAATCTGCTTGTCCTCGCCTATGGTGAGCGATAGTGTCCCGCCCGTTGTGGTTGTGTTGATGCGGCTTTGCCCGTAGAAGACGTTGTTGTTGGTTATGTTCACTTCGCCGTTCAGCAGTCCCCATTGCTGCCAGTTGCTGATGTCGAGTGTGAGGTAGGTGCCGCCGTCAAGTTTGGGCACGGTCAGGTAGGTGTATTTGGTGTCGGCGGTCTGTGCTTTGTGTTCGGTCAGCACTATGGTCTGCTCTTTGCCGTTGCCCTCTATGGTGTATGGCAGGTTTATTTTGTAGTCGCGGCTCAGGGTCTGTTCTTCGGCTTCTACGTATGCCGCCACGCTTGCGTTGTCTTCACTCACCGCATCTTCGTCCGCCATTGCCATCATCACCATCGGCTCTCCTGCGGCAGCAGCGTCTTCATAGGCAACTATCCGTGCGGTGCTTTTGCTTCTTTTCATATCCTGATAGTAAGGCTGCCTTGTGCGCAGGTACCATGTGCTGAGTTGCGGCGCATCGTGTTGGCGTGCGGGTTGTCCGGTTGAGAGCGTGAGCCGTGCTTTCTGCCAGTCGATGCCCGTGTTCTGCTTTACGCGCGCTTTCATTGTCAGGCTCACAGGCTCGCTCTGGCTCTGTATGTTCATGTCGTAGAAGGGGGTCCAGGAGGCGGAGGGGGTGTAGTAGGTCAGCACCGTGGTGCACTGTCCGGCTTTGGAGGCGTTGAGACGCAGAGTCACCACGCCGCATCTCTTCTTGCCGCCGCTCTGTTCCTCTTTCAGCTGCCGCCTGTAGGCATCGGCACGTTCTTCGGCATCTTTTACCTGCTGTTGCAGGCGGCTGCGCTCTGCTTTCAGCTGGTTCTTGCGGTTGCGGAAGTAAGTGAGGTTCTTCTCTATCGCGTCTGTGGTCAGTGTGTGCTCTGTCGGAGTCAGTGCGCTGTTCATGCCGGTCTGCAGCATGTCCAGCATCTCGTCGATGGTGGCGGTCTCTTGCTGCAGTTGCTCTTTCCTGCCGATGAAGTGCTGCAGCGAGTCTTCCAGCATCTTCACGCGCTGCCCTGCGCTCGGCCGGCTCAGGTAGTCGGTGGTGTAGTCGTATGAAGTGAGCACCGCCTGCCCGCCCAGCGCTATGCGCAGGCTCTGACGGTCGATGTTGGGGGCCAGGCCCTCTACGCGCACCTCGTTCTCGCCCTGGCGCAGGGTCATCACGGCTTCCTGTTTAAGTTCCGCGCCGGAGAGGAAGACGGTGGCCTCTTTCGTCTTGGCGGTAACACTCTGCTCAGCCCGTGTGCAGGGCAGAGCAGTCATCAGCAGAGCTGCTGCAAAAAGAATGTTTTTTCTCATAATATATATAATTAAGGTGTGTCCGTAAAAATAATACCACAAAAACTTTGCCAAACTCTTGCATGTCCGCTTATTTTTTCATACCTTTGCTGCCGTATTGCTGTTTTTCTTGTTTATGAAGCGCTTTTTCTTCTTTTCTCTGTTGCTTGCCTGCTGTTTTTCAGCCTTTGCCGTCAGGCGTGTCACTCTTGCGCAGTTGCAGTCCGACTGGCAGTCGGCGGCAGGTCACACCGTGTGCATCACCACGCCTTTGGTCGTCTGCGGCACCTTCCCCGACTCGGTCGTCCTTGCGCCGCAGCGCCTGTATGTCCCCGAAGAGCATGCCGCAGGCCTCGCTGACGGCGACTCTGCCGGTTACCGCCGTCTTGCCGCCCTCAACCGCGAGATGCGCATCTGCCTGCAGTGCCCCAAGCCTTACAGCCTCAACCTCGGTGCCACGGTGCGCAACCTCACTGCGCAAGTAACCGGCATACGCCGCCTCACCACGGGCAAGCGCCCCTCCTTCCGCAACTACCGCCCGTCTAAGCGGCTCCCCTCTCTGGGCAGCACCGATGTCGTGGTGTGCGCCGCCAATGTTCAGAACTACTTCGTCCACCTCGGCGGCTATGCCTCGGCCAAAACCACACCCGCGCAGCACGCGCTGCAGTGCTACAAGGTGGCTTCCGCCCTGCTCGCGCTCAAGGCCGACCTCTACGCGCTCTGCGAACTGGAGAAGGGCAGCTCCGCCCCCGCAGAACTGGCCGGTGCCATGAACGCGCTCTCGCGCAAAGGGGGCTACACATTCGTCCGGACGCATACTCCCGACGGCGACACTATCTCCGTCGGCTTTGTCTATGACAGCACCAGCCTGCGGCCCTGCGGCGAACTGCTCTTTGCCGCGCCGGCGGGCAGTATCTATTCGCAGCGCTTCATGCTGCAGGGCTTCACGCATATCCCCTCGGGCGAGAGTTTTGTCGTCTCGCTCAACCACCTGCGCAGCAAGCGCGGCACTCCGCAGGAGTCTCTGCGCAAGCGCATGGCTAATGTGGATATGCTCCTCTCGTGCATCGGCAGGGCTTATGCCGACAGTGTTTACACCGACCCCGACCTGCTCCTCCTGGGCGACTACAACTCCTATGCGCAGGAACTGCCCGTGCAGACTATCGTCCGCTCAGGCTATGCCGACCTCACATGCAGCACCGACTCGCTGGCATACACCTATTCTTTCAACGGCGAGTGCGGTGCGCTCGACCGCGTCTTTGCCTCGCCCTCTATGCAGGCGCAGGTCACGGCCGTCCTTCCCGTCCACCTTAACACCGACTACTACTGGTCCGCCGCCTATTGGTCTAAATACAACTTCCGCCGCAACACCGTTCCGCACCTTGCCGCCCCAACCGCTGCCCCAACTGCAGCCCCAACCTCTTCCCCTTCTTCTGCATCTCCTTCTTCCCCCTCTTCTTCTCCCTCTCCATCTCCCTCTGTCTCTTCCTCTTCCTCTCTTTCTTCTCCCTCTCCCTCTTCATCTCCCTCTGTCTCCTCCTCTCCCTCTCTCTCTTCTTCTTCTTCTGCTGCTCCCTCTCCTTCTTCTTCTCCGTCCTATATACGGCGCTATCTCTCGCCGGCAGCCAAGCGCAATCTGCTCTTCCGTTATTCCGACCACGACCCGCTGCTCATCGGCATCCGCTTCACCCGCTGACATCTACACGTTTTGCCGGGATATATTATATTAGTTTGGCACTATGTGTTAAGTCCGTTTAACACAAAAGCGATGTTTTTGTTAAGCCCGTTTAACACAAAAGCGATATTTTTGTTAAGTCCGTTTAACACAAAAGTGATATTTTTGTTAAGTCCGTTTAACAAAAAGTTGCTATTATTGTTAAATGCAAAAAGCATCTTGGCGGGTAAAAGTGTTGTGCAGCTAAGCAGCACTTCCTTTCTTTGCTGCCGTAAAACAGCCTGTTTTCAGCAGACCTAACCGTAGGATAACCGAAGGATAACCGAAAGATAACCGAAGGATAGAACCGACACCACCGAGTGACTAAACCTGAAAAAGGTTGACTCGTTTACTGAGTTGTAATCTTAAAAATCGTAAACTTTTGCCTTGTTTACTGAAAAAGTTTACTCCCTTCCTAAGGAGGTTTACCATTTAAGATGATGCAAAGGTACGACATAAAA
>JAFPZY010000058.1 GCA_017417025.1 Paludibacteraceae bacterium
CTGTAAATCTCTTTTAACAGCATAAAAAGCCGGTGACAACCGCTTGCCCTGGCTCGTCATCTCTTGCTCTATAGAGAGTACATAATCGAGATTCTCTTGTTTTCTTCTCTTAGTCATAGTTATTGGCGTTATTTTTAATCTTTGCAACTTTTGGCTGCAAAGTTACGGATTTTTTTTGATATATGCAAGGATTTCATGGAAATTCGTTTGCGGACGTGCTTTTTTAGAGTTTGGGTGGACTAAGCTGTCGGTTGTTGGGCAGACTGGTCGGATTTGAGGGATTGATAGACCAGGGAGCGGATGAAGTTGTCGAGGCGGAAATAGCGTTTCGGGGCGTGGGTGGTTTTGTCTATCGGGGCCTGCGGGTCGGGGTGGGTGCCGCGAGTGGAAGGGAGTTGGGCTGTGTAGCGCCGGCGGTAGTCGGCGAGCAGGGAGAGAGCCTCCTCTTTGGCGAGGTACTTGGGACGAGGCGGAAAGACGGAGGCGGTAGGTGTGGTCTCGGGTTTCTCCGCATCGAGAATCTCTTTGGTCATAAGGCTGGCCTGGCGGAAGAGGTTGATGTGCTCCAGCTCTGCGCCCTTTGGCGGGTTCTTTTTGTAGTCGCGCGGATTGCGGACGGCATAGGATTCCTGCACGCCTTCATGGATGATACGACCGTCATCGGCCTGGAACTTCTTCATGCGGTTGATGATGTCTTTGCGTTCAAGTGCGCCGTGGAGTTCACGGACGGGGTGTTCAAGGGTAGTTGTTGCCATATTTTTGAGTGTTTTTGAATCGCCATGTATAGGCGGATATTGTTATTCC
The DNA here is from genome assembly GCA_017417025.1 of Paludibacteraceae bacterium. Classification (GTDB taxonomy): domain Bacteria; phylum Bacteroidota; class Bacteroidia; order Bacteroidales; family Paludibacteraceae; genus Colicola. The sequence goes on from JAFPZY010000058.1 coordinate 805, forward strand.
GTTATGCTATTATAGGCTTGCTGTCCGCATAATAACGTACTAATCACCTACTAATCACCTACTAATCACCTACTATTGAAAGCCTGCAATCTGCCTGTAATCTGTTTGTAATCTGTTTGTAATCTGCTTGCAATCTGCTTGTAATCTGTTTGTAATCTGTTTGTAATCTGTTTGTAATCTGCTTGAAATCTGCTTGTATATAGAATGACAATCGCAGGTTGGTGGTTTTTCCTTTCAGGGGGAGGGCACTCCTCCCGTTGCTTAGCCACAAGGGGACGATTATTTCAGCGGGAGGACGTTCAGGGTGCAAAGATAGTGTATTTCCCTCAAATATGCAAATAAAATCAGATTTTCCAGGTGCAAATAAAATCAGATTTTCCAGGAACTGAAAGCAATGTTCAAAGAGCGGGCGGAGAGGACATGGTCCGCAGAGGTAAGGGAGTGTCAGTCGGGGCGTGGGGTGAAGTCGGGGAGGAAGACGGCTTTTTTTGCCCGTGTGAGTGCTGTGTAAAGCCAACGTCTTCTTTCCGCTTCATCTTCTTCGTTGTCAGCGTCTTGCGTGCGTCTTTGCTCATCGATGAAGACATTGTCCCATTGCCCCCCCTGCGCCTTGTGGCAGGTGACGGCATAGGCAAAACGTATTTGCAGCGCGTTGAGATACGGCGATTGGCGTATGAGGCGGTCTTTCTCTCTGCGGCTTCTTATCTCCGGATAGTCCTCGGCTATTCGCTCATATAATTGCTTGTATAGCCGGTAGTTGTCTTCTGGCGACGGGGTGTTGAGCGTATCAAGCCAGAGGAGGGCATCAATTTCCCAGTCATAGTCGAGCGAGCGCAACGAGGCGTTGATGAAGTTGAAGCCGTACATTTCCGTCTCTCCGCCGAGCCGCTCCACTTCCAGCGTGTCGCCGTTGGCGAGGAAGGGGAGATTGTCGTATTGTGCAGTCCAGAAATAGTTGTTGCGGCTGACCATGAGCCTGTCGCCAGCGGAGATGAGTCCTTCTTTCCAGAGCACGGACGCGCGTATGCCCTGGTTGTACATGTTGGCGCGCTTGTTGCTGCGCGTGAGGATAATGGTTTCCGCCACCCCTGATTCGGCGTATGCACGCTCTATCTCCTCCTGCATCTGTGCCGGCGGAACGAGGTGAATGTCAGTGTCTTCCGCGATTTCCATGCTTCCTCCCTCCCGTATAAGCGTGGCGTTGCGGAGTATGCCGCTGTCGAGTGCCTGCCTTGCAACTTCGGTGAGGACTCCTGCCGTTACGTCAAGGCCATAGCCGCCGAGAAAATCCGGGTCGAGCGCCGGCGAAGCCGTCCTGCCTACAGGCGGCAACTGGGCATCGTCGCCGAGCAAGAGGAGGGAGTTGCCCGAGTCGGTTATCGTGATGCCGGGCGGCGGGCTGAAGACAAAGCGGACGAGGTCGTCAAGCAGACTGCCCGAGCCGAAGACGGGGTTGTCGCGGTCGGCCGACACCATACTTGCCTCATCTACAATGAACAGCGTGTGTGTGAGCATGTTGTCGGCCAGGCGGAACTGCCCCGTGCCGGTGTCGGCGCCAATGTTTTCGGCACCTCTGTAAATCCATTTGTGGATGGTGAAAGCGGGCGTTCCGGCATAACGGCTCATCACTTTTGCCGCTCTGCCAGTGGGGGCGAGGAGGACACAGTTCTGCTGCATCTGCTGCATTGCGTGGACGAGCGCGGCAATCATCGATGTTTTGCCGGTGCCGGCATAGCCTTTCAGGACGAAGGTCTTGCGCGGCGTTGTTGAAAGAAGGAAGTGCGCCAGCTGTGCGGCAAGAAATCTCTGGCCTTCGTTGGGGACGAAAGGCAGCGAGCGGATAATGTGCGATATGATGAAATTTTCGAGCAAAACGGTGACAAAAACAAAAAAAAGAGAGAAAAATTTGGCAGGTTCAAAAAAAAGGCTTACCTTTGCACGTTTTTCATGGTGAAAACATCATATCATTGGGCAAGTCCTATACGACCAGCTCCCTTTGAATTCCCCCAGGTCTTGACCGAAGCAAGGGTAGGAGGTTGTAGCGGTGCGATATAGCAAGCTTGCCCTTTTTTTATTCGTTGTCGGCTCTGATGCCGGTCGGCAGATACCATATTCCACTCCTTATTATATATATAGTGCCGTTTTTGAGTATTTTTGCGGCGCTCCGGTTGTCTGTCGCAGTGTTTTCGTCGGTCGGCGTTTTGCCTGCGAGCCATGCTTTACCTGCGTCAGGTATGCCGTAGCCGAGCTGATAGTCAGGCGAGTCGTATTGGTGGGCCGACTTGATGATGAGTTCGCGTATCTGCATTGCCGTTTTGCCGGGCAGAGCCTGCCATAGGCACGCCGCCATGCCTGCGATTTCGGGTGTGGCGTATGATGTGCCGCTGCCATAGGTGAGTTCGCCGGAGTCAAGGTTGATGATGCGTGTGGACTGTCCCCATGCCGCCACTTCGGGTTTCTGCCGTCCGTCCGCCGCCGGTCCCCAGCTTGTGAACGGAGCCGGCATGCTGTCGAGCGAACATGCCCCCACCGTGAGTATGCTGTCTGCATCGGCGGGCAGGTCGATGTAGTGCCAGGGCTTGTTGCCGTCGTTGCCCGCCGCCACGCATACGAGCCGCCCTTTGCGAGCCATCTCTGTGGCGGTCTGCGAGAGACGGTTCCTGCCGTTCATGTCGGCGTAGGCGTAGTTGGTGGCGGGGTCATCAAAAGTGCTGTAACCCAGCGAGATAGTGATTATGTCTGCCCCGAGTTTGTCAGCCAGCCGCATGCCTTTTTCCAGTCTGTCCAACTCGCCCTGATATTCGTGTGGCAGGTCCTCGGTGCGGATAAGGATATAGTTCGCTTCGGGGGCGGTGCCGGTGAAATCCTTTGACTGACAGAGCATTGTGCTCAGGCAGTGTGCCCCGTGTGTGTCGTTGGGGTCGCTGAAAATGTCGGGGCGGTTGATAGAGTCCTCTTTGAGCAGGTCATACACCCCGATGATGCGCTCCTGGTTGAAAATTTTGCTGTTGTTGGCGTTGTAGAAGCCGCAGTCGATGATGGCGATGGTCATGCCCTGACCTTTGTAGCCGGCCTCGTGCAGGGGCTGCAGTCCGAGTATGTATGTGAGTATGGATAGTAGTAACATATTGTGTATGTGTTATTTGCGTTTCTCGAGGCGCACGACGTTCTCGACATGCTGTGTGTGCGGAAACATGTCCACGGGCTGCACGGCAGTCACCTTGTAGAGCGGGTCAAGCAGGCAGAGGTCGCGCGCCTGTGTAGCGGGGTTGCAGCTGACATATACAATGCGGCTCGGTGCGGCGTTCATTATCACTTTCACCACGTCTTCGTGCATGCCGGCACGCGGCGGGTCGGTTATAATGACCTCAGGGCGGCCGTAAGTGTCTATGAACGAGTCGGTAAGTATGTCTTTCATGTCTCCTGCGAAGAAGAGAGTGTTGGCGAGGTTGTTGAGTCCGGCGTTCACTTTTGCGTCTTCAATGGCCTCGGGGACATACTCGATGCCGATCACCTGCCTGGCCCGCCCTGCGACAAAGTTGGCTATGGTGCCGGTGCCGGTATATAGGTCATACACCAGTTCGTTGCCTGTCAGGGCGGCAAAGTCGCGCGCCACTTTGTACAGCTCGTATGCCTGCTCTGTGTTGGTCTGGTAGAAGGACTTGGGGCCGACCTTGAACCTCAGTCCCTCCATCTCTTCCATTATGTGGTCTTGTCCGTGCCATGTCAGCACCTCCCGGTCGCCGATGGTGTCGTTCATCTTCATGTTTACGCAGTACATAAGACTCACTATTTCAGGGAAGTGCGCCTGTATGTCGTTCATCATGGCTTTGCCTGCTTCGCTCATCTCGCTGCCGAAAACGACCACAAGCATAATCTCGCCTTTGTGGTTGCTGCGCAGGATGAGTGTGCGCAGTTCGCCTTCGTGTGTGCGCTCGTTGTAGAAACTGAGCCCGTGGCTGACAGCGTATTCGCGTATGTGGTTGCGCAGGCGGTTGTTGATGTCGGGCATGAGGTGACATTCCTGAATATCAAGCACTTTGTCGAAGCAGTTGGGGATATGGAAGCCTAATCCGGGCTCGAATGGCACGCCCGCTTTCATCTGCTCGGCGGTGAGCCATTTGTGGTCGGCAAAGCTGAATTCCAGCTTGTTGCGGTAGCCGTAAATCTTGTTGCTGCCGAGGGTGGGGCGTATCTCCGGCAGTTCCACTTTGCCTATGCGCGTCAGGTTGTCCTCCACCTGCTGCCGCTTCCAGCGTAGCTGCTCGTCGTAGGGCAGTATCTGCCATTTGCAGCCGCCGCAGGTCCCGTAATGCCGGCATACGGCCTCGCAACGCTTGTCCGAGGGGCGTATTATCTTTTCCACACGGGCCTCCATGAAAGAGTGCTTCTTTTTTGTAACTTGCAGATTGACAATGTCTCCAGGCACGCAGTATGGCACAAACACAACTTGCTCGTCCACACGTGCCAAAGCTTTGCCCTCGGCGGCTATGCCTGTAATCTCTATGTTTTCCAGCAGGGGAAGATTCTTCTTTTTCATAAAATTCTTTCAGCCTGCAAAGATATAAAAAAAATCGCGGGTATGCAAATAAAAATGCAGCAAAAAGAAAACAAGTGTGCGAAAGGCGTGCTATTGTTTAGAAAAAGAGGTCAATTTTTAAGATGGGTGACGATATTTGGCCTTTTCTTTTTTTTCCTCGTTTATTTTTATTATCTTTGTCGCCGAATTTAGCATAATAGTTTTTGCTTATGGATCAGTTCTACTTTTTTATTTTCGTAGTCGCTCTTATCGGCGTTATTGTCTTTGTGTCCCTCTATTTCGTTGATGCCGGATACGGCAAGATGATTTCCGAAAAGTGGGGGCCGGCTATCAACAACAAGGTGGGGTGGATGCTTATGGAGTGCCCCGTGTTTTTTATGATGATTTTTATGTGGGGCAGCAGTAGCGTGCGTTTTTCGCTGCCTTATATAGTCTTTTTCCTGATGTTCGAGTTGCACTATTTCCAGCGCTCCTTTGTCTTCCCGTTGCTGATGAAGGGAAACAGCAAAATGCCACTTGTCATTATGGCGCTGAGCATAGTCTTCAACTTCATAAACGGCTATATGCAAGGCTATTGGCTCTTTGTCAAAGCTCCGCAGGAGAGTTTTTATCAGGACATCTACACCGCTTCCTGGTTCACCGACCCGCGTTTCATCATCGGCACCCTGCTTTTCTTTGCAGGCATGATTATCAACTGGAACAGCGACCATATTATCCGCCACCTGCGTAAGCCTGGCGACACCGCGCACTACCTGCCAAAAGGCGGAATGTACAACTATGTCACATCTGCCAACTACCTCGGCGAAATCATCGAATGGGCAGGCTGGGCTTTGCTCACGTGGAGCTGGGCGGGATTCGTCTTCTTCTGGTTCACATGCGCCAACCTCGTCCCGCGTGCAAACGCCATCTGGCACAAGTACTCAGTCGAGTTCGCCGACGAGTTCGGCAAACGCAACCTGAAGAGAATTTTCCCTTATATATATTAAGGTGTATTTTTTGATATAGCAGAAAAACAATGACTGATAACAAACTTTTCACTCCTTTTCAACTGGGGCCAGTAACGCTGCGCAACCGCTTCATACGCTCGGCGGCGTTTGAAAATATGTGTACGGGCAACACGCCCTCGCAGATGCTGCACGACTATCATGTCAGTGTCGCGCATGGAGGTGTGGGCATGACCACGGTCGCTTATTGCGCTGTAGATCTTAGCGGTGTCAGCTTCGACGGGCAGCTTTACGTCCGTCCTGAAGCGCTGCCGGGCCTGAAAAAACTCACTGACGCTGTGCACGCCGAGGGCGCAAAAGCCAGCATTCAGCTCGGGCATTGCGGCAACATGACCCATTTCTCCACTTGCCACTGCATGCCTGTCAGCGCCTCAAGCGGCTTCAACCTCTACAGCCCGACCATACATCGCGCGCTCAAAAAAGAGGAAATCAAAACGCTGGTCCGCAAGTTCGGAGAGGCGGTGGACTTCTGCCGCGAGGCGGGCTTTGACTGCGTTGAGATACATGCCGGTCACGCCTACCTCATCTCGCAGTTCATCAGTCCGCGCACCAACCGCCGCCGCGACGAGTACGGAGGCTCCTTCGAAAACCGCGTCCGCTTCATGAACGAGGTCCTCGACGAGGTCATGCTCCATGCCAAAGACGACATGGCGGTCGTTGTCAAAACCAACATGTGGGACGACTGCTGGGGGGGCTCCGATATTGAGGAAGGCATACGCGTGGCGAAAGAGATTGCCAAACACAAAGTGCACGGCATCGTCCTCTCCGGAGGCACCGTCAGCCGCTCGCCGATGACCATTCTCGGAGGCGCTATGCCCGTGAACACGCTCGCGCACTATATGCCGATGAAGTCGCTCTGGTGGCTCAAAGCCGCATTGCATATCCCCGGAGTCGGACCGCTGATGACCCCCACCAAACCCTTCAAAGAGCTCTATTTCATGGAGCAGGCAAAGCGCTTCCAGCAGGAGATAAAGGGCACCACGCTCATTTATGTCGGCGGCGTGCAGTCAGGCGACAACTGCCGCAGGATTATGGACGAGGGCTTCGAGCTGTTCCAGCTCGCGCACGTCCTCATCAAAGACCCTGATTTTGTGCACCATGTTGAGGCTGACGGGCACTATCATGCCGGCTGCAAACGCTCCAACTACTGCGTCGGACGCATGTACTCAAAGGAGATGAAATGCCACGACTGCGTCGAGCGCGACGGAGAAAACATACCCGCGTCCCTGAAAAAAGAGATTGCGCGCCTTGAAAAGAATGCGCAGAAATCAATCGACGCGCAGAAAAACAGATAACCTATGCTGGCACTTGTAACAGGAGCTTCATCGGGCATCGGGCTGCAGTATGCTACGGCGCTTGCCCGCGACTATCACACCGACCTGCTGCTCGTCAGCAACCAGCTCGAGGAGCAGAAGCAGGTCGCGCTCAAACTGGCTGAAGAATACGGAGTTAAGACCGTCCCGCTCTACATGGACCTCTCCTTGCCTGATGCCGCCGAGCAGCTGCACTCATGGTGCTGCGGACAGGGGCTGGAGGTGGACATCCTCATCAACAACGCCGGTGTCTTCTTCTTCAACCCGTTCGTGGAGACTGATATCAAGCGTCTTGAGCTCATGCTCATGCTCCATGTCGTCACGGTGGCTAAGATGTGCCGCTTGTTCGGCGAAGACATGTGCAGGCGCGGCAACGGCTACATACTCAACATGTCAAGCATGTCGGCGTGGATGGCGTATCCGGGCATACAGACCTACAACTCCACTAAGGCCTTCATCTACAATTTCTCCAAGTCATTGTGGTATGAATTCCGCCCGAAAGGGGTCGGCATTACGGTTATGACCCCCGGAGCCGTGGACACGGCCCTCTTCGGCCTGGCACCCAAATACAGGAAACTGGCAGTGAACCTCACGGTCAGCATTCCGCCCGAAAAACTGGTGGTCAAGGCGCTCAGGCGCATGTTCAAAAAGAAAAAATGGGGCATGCCCGGACTGCTCAACCACCTCGCCACACCGCTGCTGAAGCACACCCCCGACTGGCTCGTCTTCCTCACCTACCGCTGGGTCGCGCAGTTCCAGAAATAGGCAGAGGCAGGGGGCGGAAAACCTGGCTCATAGCGCGCACGGTATTGGCTCTTCTTGCGCTGGTTCGTACCGTATCACTACCGTATCACTACCGTGTCACGAACCGTCCTTCTTCCCTCGCAGTACCCTTGCAGCGCCTGTCTGTGCTTCTTGAAAAAGCATCATAGTTTGAGATAAAAACATCATAGCCCGATATGACAATCACAACCTTGATAATCATCGCCGTCACCGTCCTTTTTGCAGGTGTGGCGCTCTTTTTCTCTGCTAAGCAGGGCAGGGAACGGCTCGCTGACGAGCAGCGCAGGACCGAAGAACTGAAAAACGACTATGAGTGCCGCTTGGCTGCACTGAAATCCGAGTGCGACAAGCGTCTGGACGAAATGAGGATTGAGGCCGACAGACGTGTCCGTGAAGCCAAAGACGAGGCGCGCGCCAACTACGAGAGGGCGCTCGAAGGGCAGAAACAGTTCTTCGACAAGTCGTTGGCGGAAATGAAAGCCTCCGTCAACGCCGCCACAAAGCAGATGCTTCAGGACAGCAGCAACGACTTCTCCGAGCAGAGTGGCAAGCGTATCAGCGAAATCCTCACTCCCCTCAAAGAGAAACTCAAAGAGATGAAGGAGTCTATGGACGCGGGCAAAGTCTCGCAAACTGAGCTCAGAACTGCAATGGAGGAGCAGATCCGGCACCTCATGGAGCAGACCAAACTCACGGCGGACTCGGCTGATGAACTGGCCAGAGCACTCACGCACGACCCCAAGTACCAGGGCGACTGGGGAGAGCGAGAGTGTGAGGAACTCCTTAAAAGCCAGGGACTTCGCGAGGGATATGAGTACGACAGGCAGGTCGATATCCGCTATAAGGACGAGACTGGCCGCGAGCGCCAGTTCCGCCCCGACTTTGTCCTCCACCTCGACCGCAAACGCGATGTCATTGTGGACTCCAAAGTCAGTCTCACCGCTTTCCGCGACTACTGCGCCGCCACTGACGAAACAACGCGCCACGAGGCGCTGATGAGACATCTGGACAGCATGGAGAAGCACGTTAAAGAGCTGTCTGACAAGGACTACTCCTCATATCTCAAAGTCGGCACCACCATGAACTTCGTCATCATGTTTGTCCCCGTTACAGGGGCGCTCTGGACTGCCTTGAAAGAGAACCCTGCCCTCTGGAGGCGCGCCATGGACCAGCATGTCTATATCGCCGACGAGCAGACACTCTTCGCCGCTCTTAGCATTATACGCATGACTTGGACCAAGGTTGCACAGTTGCAGCATCAGGAGGAACTTTACGCTCTCGCCACGGAGATGGTCAAGAGGGTTGGCATGTTCTACAGCCACTTCCGCTCGGTCGGCGCGGCGCTTGACAAGCTGCAAAGCGAGTACAAGCAGTCATGTGACAAGCTTGAGGACCGTGGCACCAGCATCATCGTCACTGCCAACCAGCTTGTCAGGCTCGGGGCAAAGGCGGGTTCAGGTGCTTATGCGCTGCCCGAACTCACCGACGTGGACGACATTGCGGGCATTGCTCCGGCTGCACCCGCAGAACAGGGGGCGGAACTATGAACAAAACTTTGACTGTTTGTCGCGCTTCGGCAGGGACGGGCAAGACTTATAGTCTCGCTGCCAACTACGTCGGGCTGCTCTTTTCCGGCGTGAGTTACAGGTCTATTCTCGCTGTCACCTTCACCAACAAGGCCACGGCGGAGATGAAGGAGCGTATCCTCGTTTTTCTTAACGGCATAGCCTACGACCCTGACAACCAGGCTTCTAAGGACGCTCTCAAGGCGGCACGGCAGCGCATGATTGCCAATCTCAAGGCCTCCGATGCCGATTTGCGGAGAATGGCCGGTGACTGCTACAGGAGCATGCTCTCCGACTACGACAACATCCACATCTCCACCATCGACCGCTTCATGCTGCGGCTCCTTCGCGGCTTGAGCCAGATGCTCGGCACTGTAGGGGCAAGCGCGGAGGTGGAACTTGACTACGACTATCTTGTTTCACGCACTGTGGACAGGCTTCTCACCGACACCGGCGGCGATGATGTCAGGGAGAGGCTCATGCATATTGCCGGAGAGACTGTGCAGAGCGGAAAGGACTGGGACATAAGGCATAGCTTGGTCAGTCTGGCAAAGGAGATGTACAACGAGCAGGTGATGGTGATGGAGGCGGCGGGCGATATTGATTTCTCTCCTGAGCGCATTCTCGCCTACAAAAAGAATGTGGACTGGCACAACTCTGCGCGCTATCCTGAGTTCGGGCGCTTGCGCCGTTTGTTGCCTCTTGTGCAGTCATGTGCTGACAGAGAGGAGATTGACAAGGGGCGCAACTACTACAGTTTCATCTCCCGTGTCAGCAACAGCCTCAAAGGGCGTGCTGTGGAGCCTTTCAAAGGGCTGGGGGAGCGTGATGCCGCTGCTCTTGACGGCGATGGGGCAAAGTTCATGAAGAAAATACAGGACGCAGGGCGCGCAAAGCTCATTTGTGACACTCTGCGCGAGATGAACGCTCTCTGCACGAAATGCCGTGAAAGCTACATAAACGCTTCTCTCACAACGTCTTTGCTTGACAATATGGCTCTGATGGGCGACATCCGCCGCGTCATGGGCGATATACTGGCTGAGGAAAATCGCCTTCTGCTGGCGCAGACGGCTGACATCTTGCAGCGTGCACTGAAAAGCGGAGATGCGGACTTCATCCTTGAAAAGGCGGGAATAAGATACCGTCACATCATGATTGACGAGTTCCAGGACACCAGTGCACTTCAGTGGCGGAATATCCTCCCCCTTGTGCAGGACCTGCTTGCTCAAGGCGGAACAACACTGGTCGTCGGCGACATCAAACAGAGCATTTATCGCTGGCGCAACGGCGATTGGAGGATTATGCAGAACCTCGGTCAGGACAAGGACGAGGCTGACCCGTCAAGGGACACGCTGAAGGACTATTTCACTGCAATGAGCCTTGTTCGCAACCATCGCTCGCGCCGTCAGATAGTTATGTTCAACCGCATGTTCTTCCGCCGTGCTGCGGCTCTCTTGCAGGCGGAAGTCCCCTCTCTTGCAGATATTTATGGTGTCGCGCTGCCGGATGCGGACGAACATGAGTATTACTTGGAAGGCAACGAGGGCGGACATGTGGAAGTGCATGTTGAGCCTAAAGAGGCGCAGGACACAGGGACCGGACTTGAGACTATGTTCTCTGTGATGGAGACTCGTCTGGAGGCTGGCGACAAAGCCTCCGACATGATGGTCTTGATACGCTACAACCGCGAGGCGGAAGAGTTGGTTGCTGCTTTCCGTGCGCTGGACAGCACTGATTTCAGCCGGCTTAAGCAATGCCGGATAGTCTCTTGCGACAGTTTTCACCTTGAAAGCAGTGTCTCTGTGATGACTGTTATTAACGCCTTGCGCTATCTTGTTCGCGGTGATGCTGTGGCTAAAATGTATATTGACAATGTGTTGGACAGCACTCAGGCGGAGGCTTTGAGGGAGCAGAGCATTAACATTCCGCTTGTGGAACTTATCAATGCCCTTGTGCAGAAACTGCTGCCGCACAATCTCCCCGACCTCGCTTATGTTAATGCGCTGATGGACCAGACGCGCGACTATGTCGGCCGCTATGGCTCTGATAATGAGACATTCTTGCGTTTCTGGGACGACCGGATGCACTCCATGTCTGTTTCTGCGCCTGAAGGTGACGCAATACGGATTATGACTGTGCATTCCGCCAAGGGGCTGCAGGCTAAAAATGTCTTCCTCCCATTCTTCCACTGGAAGTTGCATGACAAGAAAGGTTATCTTTGGCCGCATGCCGGGCTTGAAACGACCGACGGAGCTGGGATGGAAGGTTGCATTCCCGTGACCAAAAACAGCAGTCTGCTGGACGAAAGCGTCTATGCGCAGGTTGCTGCCAATGAAAGAAATGCGGAGACGGTGGACAATATGAATCTCATGTACGTTGCATTGACACGTGCGGAGGAAAATATGTATATCAGGGCTGTTGTCCCTGAAAAACAGATGGATAAACCTGTGCAGGACACCGTGGCAGGACTCTTGCTTAATGTCCTTGAAGGTGATTTGACTCAGACTGACAACGGGCTTGTTTACAGCACAGAAGAGGAAAAAGCAGGGAAAAGAAAGAAGAATGTGCGGCTGAAAAACCCGTTCTCAATGGAGGATGCTCAAGTACTTACGGCGGAACTGCATGTGGGGGAGCGTCCGGTGCAGTTCTGCCAGTCGCAGGAGTCGCTGCTGATGGAGGAATGGCAGGGGGAAAAGCGTATGGCGCGTATTAATCTCGGCAATCTCTGCCATGATATTTTTGCGCACATGGAGACACGTGACGACGAGGAGGCGGCAATCGGCGGAGCACGGACTAAAGGGCTGCTTCCTGATAAAGAGACGGAGGACAAAGTCCGGCACTTGATTGACAAAGCTTGGGCTGTGCCTGAGTTATGTGACTGGTTCTCCGGAAAATACGACCTGCTGCGGGAGGTGACTTTCCTGACCGCCTATGGACGCGACCAGCGCCCCGACCGCGTAATGATAGACAGACAGAGCCGGAAAGCGGTAGTGCTTGATTACAAGTTCGGCAAGCAGCATGAAGAGGAATATAATGGTCAGGTCAGGCGTTATATGGCACTGATGCGCGGCATTGGATATGAGCATGTGGAAGGGTGGCTCTGGTATGCGGAAGAAGGGCTTTTGCTCAAAGTCGGTTTATGATGTTTTCTAAAAGATGGTAGGTGTTATGATGTTTCTTGAGGAACTTACAGAAAATTTGATATCTAAGTACGGACTTGACGGACTGGGCGGATTGACCATTGTTTTTCCGACACGTCGTGCGGCGCTTGTGGTGAACGGCTGCATAAAGACTCATCTTGAACAGCATGATATACGCCGTCCTGTGCAGGCTCCGGTAATGACTACGTTGAGCGGATTGTTCGACTCGTTGAGCACTTATGGGCAGGAAGATGAATTGCGCTTGGTGAGCAAACTCTATGACATTTATTGTCGCTACGCTGAGCATATTCCGCCGTTGGACGTGTTCTATGGCTGGGGGCGGCAGTTGCTGCAGGATTTCTCCATGATGGACAAGGGCTGGCCCGATTTGCAGCCTGACGCTTTTCTTAAAAATGCATCGGCTGCACGCCGTCTTGAGGAATTGGAGCTTGACGAAGAGGTGCGCAGCCGTCTTGAAACTCTGGTGGCGGTGAACAGAAATGACAATGCTGCGGCCGGGTCTTCACGGCGGATATTCGAGTGTCTGTGGGAGAGCTTGCCTCGTATGTATGCGGACTTGCAGGTGGCTGCAGGCACGCGCACGTATGAGGGGGCGAGGATGAAAAAGGTGCTGGTTGACTGGAACTCTGACTTTGTGCAGAAACAGCTTCGTGGAAAAATGTTTGTCTTTGCAGGCTTCAACTATCTGGTGCCTGCTGAATTGGAATTGATGCGTAGGCTGCAGAGTGCCGGACAAGCGCTCTTCTACTGGGACTATCCTGCGGCGGGAACATTCAGCTGTAATCCTAAAGCTTTCAAGTGGGTGCAGCGGAATGTTGAAAAAGTAATAAAATCCAACGAACTTCCTGTGCGCCCCTGGGAGCCAAAGGACGTAGAACTTGTTACAACAACTTCGGTGCATGCCGAGGCGCAGTTTGTCTGGCAGTGGTTGAAAGAGCACCACCATGCAGGTGACAGGACAGGAGTTGTGCTTTGCGACGAGACTATGCTTGAGCAAGTCATTTCCGCACTGCCTGATGCAGAGGAAGGCGACCCGCGTTTTGCAAGAATAAACATCACAAAAGGCTTCCCGCTTAAATATACGCCTGTCTTTGCTTTCGTGAAGAACTGGCTTTCTGACAAGAGCAATGACAGGGCAGAAGATGAAACTTGGGCAGATGTGGTGAGAAGGTTGCTGACGGCTGTCAGTGAATATGGCAAAGTGACTCCCGCAGAACAGGAGAACTTGGTTGTGACCGGCGAAGTGACGGAAGAGTGGAGTGTGCTGCTTTCAAGAGAGGCGCATTATCGGATGATGCTGGCTCTTAACAGGTTCTGCTCTGTCGTTGATGATGAACTTGCAGGCAAACTGAGGTCTCTGACTGCATTGCGTCTCTTGCTCAAAAGATATCTTGAGGGCATTTCTCTGCCTTTTCATGGCGAGCCGCTTACTGACATACAGATAATTGGTGTGTTGGAAACTCGGGCTATGGATTTCGACAATCTGTTGATACTGAATGTGGAAGAAGGTGTAGTGCCGCAAGTGGGAGAAGACTTGTCCTATTTCCCGTTCTATCTGCGCAAGGCATACGGCATGCAGACTGCTGAAGAGAGCACAGATGTATATGCCTATAATTTCTTCAGGCTGATGCGGCGTGCGCGGCATGTTACTCTTACTTATTGCGGGAGCGAGAGTAAAAACAACCGCAAAACAATGTCCAGATTTGTTATGCAGATGTTGGCAAGCAACGATTTCAATATACGTAAATTTGCTCTGAATGAGCGGAATGAGATGCGCCCTCCTGTCTGTCAGCAGCCCGACAATCAGGAGAACAGTTCGTTGTTGTCTTTGTTGCATCCTGGTGAAGACGGTATGTTGTGCCGTCCGGACGGCAAAGTTATGCGCTTGTCGCCGTCGGCCCTGAATACATACCGCACTTGTCCGATGGAGTTTTATCTGGCTTATGTCAAAGGCATACGTCCTGAAGAAGAAACCGGTGATTTGCTCTCACGCGCCGAACTTGGCAGACTTGTGCATCAGACCATCCAGTGCCTGTATGAACATCTTAACGGCGGTAGAATAGAGCAGCCTATGCATGTCACGGAGGAAATGATTGACAATGTGGCAGATGGTTTGCTGGAGGAGATGCTTGGTAGGTCTTATTGTGTGCTGAATGAAGAGTGGGAACGTGAGCATAAGGGGGAAGTTTGTCACTATATGAAGGAGCAGCATGCTGTAGAAAATCTGACGGTTCTGCATTATGTGCGGCATATATTGTCGGCTGACAGACTTGCTGCAGAAAAAGGACTTCGTATATTGGCGTTGGAGCGTGACTGCTCGTTTGTCATTGAGCTGCCTGAAATAGGCAAAATCAGGGTTGGGGGCCGTGCCGACCGCATAGACATGCTTGGCGGGCAGGTTAGGATTGTGGACTACAAAACCGGCAGCGCTGATGTCTCTAAACTGCGAATTCCGCCTGCAGAGACAGAAGAAGATAGTATTAAGGAACTTTTCGTACAAAGCGATAAGCCCGGCTATCAGTTGCAGACACTCATATATTCAGAGGCTTATAGTGCACAGAAAAATGGAGATACAGCGGTGTTGCCTGTTGTATATTTTGTGCGCGAACAAGGCGAGGACATAGCGCAGTCAGTCACCATGAATAATGCCCCTCTGGATTATAGCCGTGTGCGTCAGGTTTTTCTGGATACTTTGACTGAATATGCAGGAATGATTCTTACCGACACTGAACACCGCCGTGCAGAAGAAGGGCATTGTGACCCTTATTGCCCCTTCTATATGCTTTGCGACAGACAAAAAAAGGATTTTTGAGTGTTTTGGCATAAACTCAAAAATCCATGTCCTGTCATCTATAAAAAACACACGAATAAAATTCGTGTGTTTTTTTACTTTTACTTATATAGTTTTTATTTTTACTTTTACTTTTACTTATAGTTGTTAGTTTATGCTTTTTTGCGGCGAATTGCAACAGCAGTTGCTGCTACTCCTGTAAAGAGCAACATTATATAAGGAGCACCAATGGGAGATTCCGTGTCACCGTTTGGGTCACCTGGTGTTAGGAATCCGTTTCTTCGGTTAGAAACTCCGCTTGGAGCATCCATAGAAGAGTATGTTATATTCTCGGCACCGACAGGAGATATCTGTGAAGAATATGAACTTCCGCTCTGCATCATTGAGGATGTACTGTTCCAAGAAGCGGAGGGCTCTTGTGCATATAAATTGAGCCCGAGCATAAATATGCAAGCAAATGATATGATAATCAGTTTCTTAATCATGTGGAGTTCGTTAAACGACTATACTTCTATTACAACTTGTGCGCAAAAGTACTACATATTTTTTAATTGTGCAAATATTTTTTAACAAAAAAGTGTTTTTATTGTCAAATGTGCATCTTTTTTAATCCAATTGCTCATAAATGGAGTTTTTGCTCTTGTATTCCGGCACAATCTGTTTCATTTCTTTCACTGTTTTCATCGGTTTGTCAAGTGCCGCGGTCTCAATCAGACTGTCAATAAGCGGGCTTACTACGTCATATTCCGACTCGCGGACTTTGGCTATCATTATTTTCTTGTTGGAGGTCGGCATGGTAGTCTCTTTCTGGTTAAGGACTTCCTCATATAGCTTTTCCCCCGGACGCAGACCTGTGAATGTTATCATTATGTCCTCTCCAGGCTTGTATCCGGCGAGACGTATCATGTTCTTGGCTAAGTCGTAAATGCGGACCGGTGTCCCCATGTCGAACACAAATATCTCTCCTCCGTTACCCAGTGTGGCAGCTTCAAGGACAAGTGTGCAGGCTTCCGGTATGGTCATAAAGAAGCGTGTAATATCGGGATGTGTAACCGTAACCGGTCCTCCGGAGGCAATCTGTTTTTTGAAATATGGTATTACAGAGCCGTTTGACCCGAGCACATTGCCGAATCTGGTGGTTATGAACTTGGTGCAGTTTTCGTTTTGCTGCTGAAGTTTGCGGAATAGCGACTGTACGTATATTTCGGCGATGCGCTTTGAGGCCCCCATGACATTGGTGGGATTCACAGCCTTGTCGGTGGAAATCATAATAAATCGCTTAACGTCATATTTGACACTTAAATCCGCCACGTTTTTTGTTCCGAGTATGTTTGCCATCACAGCCTCGTTGGGATATTCCTCCATCAGCGGAACATGCTTGTATGCTGCAGCATGGAATACTACGTCCGGGCGGTATTCGCGCATTACTTCTTCAAGCCGCTCACGTTGGCGGACATCGCCGATGACTGCAATGACAGATGTGTCAGGGTGCAGATTGCGTAAATCCATGCGGAGGTCGTGCAGCGGCGATTCGGCTTGCTCGAACAGGATGACGGCTGCCGGATTGAAGCGCAGTACCTGGTGTACAATCTCTTGTCCGATACTTCCTGCTGCTCCTGTTACTAACACCACTTTGCGGCGGAGAACCTGCTCCACATGGTCGGTGTTTATTTGTATCACAGGGCGCTCAAGCAAGTCTTCTACGCGTATCGACTCTATGGCACCTATTCTTTTTTGCATGTTTGTCTCAACGTTCTCGGAGTTGCTCGGCTCGATGTCAGTGAAGTGCGGCGTGGTCAGCACTGAGATGCCGTTGTCTATAAAGATGTGTAGGTCGGTCAGAGGGTTCAGTTGCTTGAATTTGACAGGAGAAATAATGACATAGCGTATGTTTTTCTCCAGCATCATCGGCACAAGTTTGGAGTCGCGCACATACACCGGCAGCCCCAGCAAATCGTGTCTCATGTCATCTGTCTTGTCGGCTATAAAACCTATAGGGCGGTATAGGCTCTCAATGTCTGATTTCAGCATCTTGGCTATGCTGATGCCGGCACTCTGTACACCATATACAAGTACTTTTTTTGTGCGGTTGCCGACATGTGACATGTACTCAAAGCTTGTCTTGATGGTCACGCGCCATGTAAACAGCAGTACTATTCCGATGAATACATATATAATAATCAAAGAGTTAAGGAACAGTTTGCTGTTAAATCTTGTAGCGATTGTGTTTACAAACAATATTAGTGCTCCTGAAGATATTACCGACAAGCCCACCCGTATTATGTCATTGAAGTTTGAATAGCGGAGAATACCGGCGTATGTGTGGAACACGAGGAAGAATACTGTCTGCACCAGAAGTACTGACATTGCCTGCTGCCACGCGGGCATGGTCATGTCTTCAGGTCTGTATGTAATGAGTTGGTAGCCTATAAAATAGCTTGTGGCAAAAGCAATCAGGCATATAAGCATGTCAAGCAGCAACACTCCCCAACGCGGCAAATAGTCGAGAGTGATAATATAATCAAGAAAGTCCCTCCTTTGTTTCATAGTCTTCTGATTTGTACGTGTTCAGACAATGTCCTTTGTGTTTAGACAATGTCCTTTGCGTTTAGATAATGTTTTTTATAATGCTGTTTATGATAAACTGCACGTCTTCGTCACTGACCATAGGTCCTGACGGCAGGCACAGCCCGCGTTTGAAAAAGGCTTCGGCATTGCCGTTTATGTAAGCCGGTGCATTGCGGAAAACGGGTTGTTTGTGCATCGGTTTCCAGAGCGGACGGCTTTCAATTCCCTCTTTGTCAAGTGCAAGGCGCATTGCTTCCACGTTGCGGTTGGGCTCACAATCGGTGTGAACCGAGCCGCCGGCATGCACAACGCCTGCTGCACCGCCGACAGCCCCACTGACGGCTTCGGCGTATGCGTTTTCCTCTCCACGGACATGCATGTTGTCGTCAAGCAGGATGGTGCTGAGCCAGAAATTGCTGTCGTGACGCGCAGACGGGTTGTCGTGATAAGTAATACCGGCAACATGTTGAAATGCCTCTTTGTAGAGTTGTGCAATATGTTTGTGGTGTGCAAGGTGGTCGTTGATTACGGTCATCTGTCCGCGTCCTATGCCTGCGCAGATATTGGAAAGGCGGTAGTTGAAGCCAATGGCCTCGTGCTGGTAATACGGATATGCCTCACGCGCCTGTGTGGCGTACCACATTATTTTGTCTTTGGCCGCTTTGTCAGGACACACAAGCGCTCCGCCTCCTGAGGTGGTAATCATCTTGTTGCCGTTGAACGAAAGAATACCGTATTCACCGAATGTGCCGCACACCTGGTCGTCAAAGCGGCTGCCGAAACCTTCGGCTGCATCCTCAATCACCGGAATGTTGTATTTGGCGGCTATTGACATTATCTCGTCAATGCGTGCCGGCATGCCATAAAGATATACGGGAATGATGGCTTTCGGATAACGTCCGGTTTTCTCCTTGCGGTCTGTTATTGCTTTTTCAAGGAGCTCAGGGTCCATGTTCCAGGAGTCAGGCTCCGAGTCTATGAATACAGGTTTGGCACCCAGATATGTAACAGGGTTGGCTGAAGCGCAGAATGTGAACGACTGGCATATCACTTCGTCGCCCGCCTGCACTCCGCAGGCGATAAGTGCAAGGTGAATGGCTGCCGTGCCGGAAGAGAGGGCTACTACCTCTTTGTCCTGCCCGACAAACTGCCTGAGGTCGTCTTCAAAACCGTTTACATTGGGGCCGAGGGGGACAACCCAATTGGTGTCGAAAGCCTCCTGTATATACTTTTGCTCCTTTCCGGACATGTGTGCGAGGCAAAGATAAATTCGCTTGTTCATTGCTCTGTCTGTTCTTTTTCCAGCAACATCTGCATCAACAGCAGGTCTTGCGGATTCGTGATTTTTATATTCCGGCTCTCGCCTTTTATAATCTTTATTTTTTCTTTCTCCAAATATCGTGCCACAACGCTGCAGTCGTCAGTGGGGCGGGAGCCGGTGTCGGCAGCCGCGAGGCTGTAGGCTTCCGCTATTACGCTGCATCTGAAGACCTGCGGAGTCTGTGCCAGAAAGAGTGTCTCCCGTGGCGGAATAGCGCATAGTTGTCTGTCGGTGCCGGCCTGCCATACGGTGTCTGTGGCCGGTATTGCCACTCCGGCGGCATTGCAACTTTCCATCGCCGATATGCAGTCGCTGATGATGCGGCGGCTTACCAGCGGGCGTGCTCCGTCGTGAATAAGAAGAATGTCGTCTGCTTCATAGAGTTTTATTGCCGCCTGCGAAGAGTCAGAGCGCTCTTTTCCTCCTGTAATTATGTGTCTGACTTTGCTGAAGCCTGCCCGGGCTATAACAGCCTTTGTTTGTGTCATCCAGTCTGCGTGGCTCACTATGCATATTTCGTCAATAAGCGGGTGCTCCTCAAATGCGCTTATTGTATATTCAATAATCGTCCGCCCGCCTGTCTGCAGCAGTTGTTTGGGTATGTCTGCACCGATGCGCCGGCCTGTGCCCCCCGCTAATATGATTGCCGCTGTCTTCAATTTGTGCCGTCAAAATATGGTGCAGTCGCCTGCTCGTTTGCCGAAATGCCCTCACGGACAAACACTTTCTTTATCGTGAGGAGGAATATTTTTACGTCAAGTCTGAAAGAGAGATGGTCAACATACCATACATCGTATTCAAACTTCTTTGTGTGCGTTATTGTGTTCCGCCCGTTTACCTGTGCCCAACCTGTAATGCCGGGCCGCACTTCATGGCGTCGGTGCTGCTCTGCGGAATACAGGGGCAGGTATCTAGTCAGCAGCGGGCGTGGTCCGATGAGCGACATGTCGCCTTTTATCACGTTCAGCAGTTGCGGCAACTCGTCTAACGACAGCGACCGGACCATGCGCCCTGTTCCTGTTATTCTGTCTTTGTCAGGCAGCAGGTTCCCGTTCTTGTCGCGTTTGTCGTTCATCGTTTTGAACTTTATCAGTCTGAAGAGCCTTTCTCCTTTTCCAGGGCGCTCTTGTGTGAAAAACACTCCGGCTCCCTCGTTGGCGACTGCAAGCAGAAGCATTGTAAGTAACAACAGCGGACTCAGGCAGAGCAGTGCCATGAGGGCAATGCAGAAATCCAACAGCCGTTTTATGAAGTTCTTGTACATTTATTCCGCAATTTGTCCGTCTCTGACTTTGATGCCTGTTTTTATCACTGTTGCCGGATTGCCGGCCGCAACAGAGTGGGAGGGAATATCTTTTGTTACTACGCTGCCACCTCCTATGATAACTTCATCCCCTATATGTACTCCCGGCATGATGATGGAGTTGATGCCTATTACGCAGTCACGTCCGATAAAAGTGTCCGTGCGCAGTGCGCGGCAGTGGTCGTGTGCAAGCACGAAAGCCCCGTTAAGAACCCATGTGCGCTCACCTATATGTACGCCTTTGGGGTTGATTGATTTGTCGAGGTGTGCATGGTGTGATATGCGCACTCCACGACCTAAGTCCATGCCGTAAACTTTCCTGAGGAAGGCAGGGTAAAGGTCTGTGACTACTGTCCATATTTTGCTGCGGAGGCTCATATTTCAATCAGTTCAGGTATTGTCATGTCATGTACGCTCAGCAGCATTGTCCCCCAGCTCAGCCCGAGTCCGAAAGAGGAGGCAAGCATGCGTGTCTTTTTGCTGCTGCGCAGAGTGTCAGCAATGCGCGTCACCATCAGCGAGGGGATGCTGGCTCCGCCCAGATTGCCGAACTCCTCCAGGTCGTACGGCACTTTGCCGGCCGGCAGGTGCAGCTTCTTCACAACGCGGTCCACTATCAGCTTGTTCGCCTGATGGATAAGATAATAGTCAATGTCGTTTTCTATGTCAATGTGGTAGTCTTCAATCAGCTGCTGTATGGATTTAGGCGGGCGTGAGATGGCGAAAGTGAACACTGCCAGACCGTCAATCAGTGTGTCTTTCGGTGCGCGGATAATGCCGTTGCCGAAGTCCTCCTGCACAAACGACTCCTTTGTCAGCGGATTGCGGAAGCCGCCGTGAGGTGTCATCAGAGCCTTGTAGCCGCTGCCTTGTGTCTGAAAATCAATCACTATGTCTTCCGCCGTAGTGTCATACTCAAGCGCGATGGCAGTCCCGCAGTCGCCGAAGAGCGGTACTCTGCTCTTGTCCTGCATAGAGCCCATGCGCAGTGCCGTGTCACCAACAAGCAGCAGCGCGCGGCGTATATTGCCGGCAGACAGCATGTTGCCCGCCACATTGACTGCATACAGCGTGCCGCAGCACCCCATCGGCAGGTCAAGGCAGAAGCAGCTTTGCGGCAGCCCCATGCGGTCCTGCAGTATGCAGGATGTGGGTGGAGTGGGGTGGAAGTCAGGCGTAACAGACTCAAACACAAGCATGTCAATGCTTTCCCGCTCCCAGCCGAGGTCGGCGAGCAGTTTCTCTGCTGCGGCCTGGCACATATCCGATGCGCACAGCGTGTCCGGACCTATGCGGCGCTCTTTGATGCCCACCGTGTTGTCGAACACTTGCGCTTCTTCAGCAGTAAACAGCGGTATGTCAGCAGTCTTGACAACCTGCTTCGGCATACAGGCGCTCACACCTGCAAAGCGTACGTTCTTTATAGTCCAGCGTGCCATAATTTACAGTTCAATCCCGTTTCTGCCGAGTATCTCTTTCCCTGCATTGTAGCTTGTGCAAGCCATTATGTCCTCAGGGTCAAGCATAAGGTCAAACGTCTCTTCCATGAGAGCGATGATGTTCAACTGGTGGACGGAGTCCCAGGCGGGGACATTCTCTTTGCTGTAGTTGTCGCCTAATTCTCCGGCTTTTGCGCCGAACACCTGTGCGAAGATGTCGTTGTATTTTTCTGTGTTTGTCATATCTTGTCTAATTTGCTGTATAGTTTTTTCCCTGTTTCGTTTTTGGGTATAGCATCAATCACCCGGATCTCGAATGATGTTGCCACAATATGTGTCTTCTCTGCCAGCGTGTCTTTCACTGCCTGTGTTTTGGCTGCGTCCGTTATATAGACAATCATCTTTTCGTCCGTGCCCACGCAGGCGCAGTCTGTTTGGCAGTTGTCGGCTATAATCTGCTCGCATTCGTCCAAGCCCACGCGCATGCCGAACAACTTCAGGAAGCGTCCTTTGCGTCCGGCAATGTAGTAGCAGCCGTCTTCGTCGAAGTAGGCGAGGTCGCCTGTGCGGATTGAGCCGTTGCGCTCGTCGCCTTTTGCGAGGTCGGCTGTGCAAGCGGCATAGCCCATGGTCACGTTCTTTCCGCGGTAGCACATCTCGCCTTCCGT
Source organism: Paludibacteraceae bacterium (assembly GCA_017417025.1). GTDB lineage: Bacteria > Bacteroidota > Bacteroidia > Bacteroidales > Paludibacteraceae > Colicola. The sequence continues at coordinate 23,261 of JAFPZY010000058.1, forward strand.
GTGCGGTGTGGTTATCCGATTCCCGTTTTCGTCAATCAGCCATAGTTCGCCGTTGGGCACCGCTATGCCAATGCTCCCTGCTTTCTCCACAGCCCATTGCGGCGGCAGATAGGCCATGCGGGCTGTGCACTCAGACTGTCCGTAGGTCGCTATCCACCTCTTATTGTGGTCGCGGCACCACTCTGCGAACTTAATGTTCAACTCGCGCGGCATTTTGCCTCCTCCCTGTGTCAGCAGTTCCAAGTCCGGGAGGTCCATGCGGAAGAAGCGCATCAGGCTGAGTATCCGGAAAGAGTAGGGGACACCGGTAAAGGAGGTGGCGCGCGCGTCCTTCATGAACTTCCAGAAGGCGGCATCGGTCATGCTCAGGTTGGTTATCAGCACTGTAGCTCCTACGCGCAAGTGGCTGAACAGCATAGACATCCCCATTGTGTAGTACAGCGGCAGGACCATCAGCGGGCGGTCTGTCTCCTTGAGCCCGAAGAAGGTGGCTATGTTCAGTCCGGCGGCTTCGATGTTGCCGTAGCAGTGTCTTACAAGTTTCTGGCTGCCGGTGCTGCCTGATGTGGGCAGCAGGTGGCTCAATTCAGGGTGAAGTTCTGTTATGGCATTGTTTGTGCGAATCAATTCTCCTCCCTGCCAGATGTATGCCGGCTTGTAGGTGTCCAGCAGGCGGTTGTACAGCGCCTCGTCAGTCTTTGCGCTGATGACGAGCGGCACTAACCGGCGGCTGACGAGCGAAGCCATGACCCATTCCACGCTGCACACGTTGTTCTCTACCAGCATGAAGCATAAACTCCGCTCGCGGACAGCGGAGGTGATATAGTCTGCGCGGCGCATAATGTCGCCGTATGTGAGTCTGCCGCCATTGCTGTCAATTGCCGCAAGCCTGCCTGGTGCTATATTGTCAATGCCTAATATCAACTGCAAAGTGCCAATTAAATAGAAGCGCAGCCGTCCACGCCCAAGATATGTCCTGATATATAACTTGCTTTGTCCGAGGCGAGGAAGGCGCATGCGTTGGCAATGTCTTCCGGTGTTCCGAGCCGGCCGAGAGCTATACGGCTGATGCGCTCGTCTATTTTCCCGCCGTCGGCCTCATAGAGTTCCGCAAAACGCTCGGTTCTGATTATCCCGGGAGCGACGGCATTGACGCGTATGCCCTGCGGAGCGAGCTCTTTTGCAGCAGACTTGGTGAGGGCTATCACCGCACCTTTGGTTGCGGAGTAAGCCACCTGCCCCGGGGAGCCGAGCACGGCAGTCACCGACGCTATGTTCACTATGCTCCCGCCTCCGTTGCGCGCCATGAGGCGGCTGACCAGCTGTATCAGCTCCAGGACGGCTATCACATTGACGCGGAACATCAGTTCGGTCTCTTCGCGCATTATCATGCCTATCTTGCGGTTGAAGACCACGCCGGCGTTGTTCACCAGCACGTCAATCCGCCCTTCTGCCTTGAATATCTGCATCATAGCCTGCTTCACTGCCGCTGCGTCGGTTATGTCGCATACGACGGGGTGGATATGCCCGCTGCCAGTGGCGAAGTCCTGACGGTCGCAGGCATACACAGTGGCCCCGTCTTGGGCAAACTGCCGTGCTATCTGCCTGCCAATGCCTTGTGCCGCACCGGTGATGACGCATATTTTGTTTTCAAGAAGTCTTTCCATGAAATGTCAATTATCAATTATATCAGCGTTCTGCCGCCGTCGATTTTCAGTGCAGTGCCTGTCATCCACCGTGTCGTGTCCGACAGGAGGTACACCGCTGCTTGCGCCACTTCTTCCGGCCTCCCGTATCTGCGGAGCGGATAGTTGGCAAGGTCTTTCTCTTTCATGGCTGCGTCCTGAACGGCGGCAATGGCTTCGGTCTCTGTCATTGCGGGGTTCACCGAATTGCATCGTATGCCTTTTCCTGCCAGTTCCAGCGCCGCTGTGCGCATGAATGCGTCCAATCCGCTTTTGGTGGTTGCGTAGATGGCGTTGCCCGCTGATGTCCTGTACACGCCTGCCGCCGATGCCATGAACACTATAGATGCGCCGTTGGCAAGTTTCTTCTGTCTGGCGAGTTGGCGGGTCAGGAGTATGGGGGCATTGAGGTTGATGCGCTGCATCTGCTCCAGTTTGGCGGCGGTTATGGCCACTACAGGTGCCAGCCCCATAATCCCGGCATTCAGCACTGCGCCTTCCAGCAGCGGCAACTCCCGCACAAGGGTGCAGACAGCCTCCTCGTCGGTCAGGTCCGCAACGATATATCTGTGCCCTTCGCCTTCCAGTTGGCGCAGAGTTTCTTGCAGGCGCTCCTCGTTGCGGGCTGTCAAGACCACAGTCGCACCCATCTTAGAGCACTCTATCGCAGTAGCGCGGCCTATGCCAGAAGAGGCACCGGTCACAAGAACGGTCTTGCCAGAGAGGGAGAAGGGATTGTACATCAGAGTTTGCTGTTTACGAGGTCGAACAACTCTTTTATAGTCTGTGTCTTGCGCATTTCTTCCGGCGGAAGGACCACGCCGTATTCCTCGTCCACCATAGTGATGACGAGCAACGCCACCAGTGATGTCCAGCCTTCCACTTCGCGGAAGCGTGTTTCCGGTGTCAGTCCGGTGTTCAGGTCGTCGAACTGCTCCGCCACGTTCTCAATAAATTTCTGTATCTCCATAAAAATATCAGTTATCAATTAACTTTACATCAGTCTTTTTGCCGGATTGCCCATGACGGTTGTCCCGCTTTTGACGCGGCGTATGACGAAGCTGCAAGCCGCCACGCGCGAGCGGCTCTCCACAGTCACGTTGTGACTTATCATCGCCCCTGTGTGTATGTCCGCTTCGTCCTCGACAATCGTGCCGCCGACCAGTGTCACGTGTGTGTCTATCCTGTTCCAGTCGCCTATCCGGCTGTCGTGGCCGACCACTGTGTATGACTGTATCATGTTGTATTTGCCCACTTTGGCATCGGCTCCTATGGTGGTGAAAGCGCCGATTACGGTCCCTTCGCCTATCTCCGTGTTGGTCCCGAGCCGTGCCGTCCGGTGAATCATGGTGAGGAAACGTCCGCCCCGAGCTATTATCTCCTCCATGCACTTGCGCCTTGCGCTGCCGCCAATAGAGCACACGAACACCTCGTCTTCAGCGGGTAGGTGGCCGCTTATCGTCCCCAGCATGGGGGGGTAGTTGTCAAACCCGTCCAATACGGCGGTGTTGTCGTCAATGAAACCTTTTATGTCATATTCAGTGCCATAGCCGATGCTTTCGCGAGCCATGTCGTAGAATGTGCGTCCCATGCCGCCTGCTCCTATTATAACCAAGTGTTTCATCCGGTAGTTTTCAGTATTTCGTCTCTGCTTCTTTCCTGTTGTCCCATTTGCCGCGCAGGGCGGTTTTATTCAACTTGCAAAGGTAATACATTTTTTCCGATTATGCAAATATTTTTGCAAAATAATGTCACTATGCTTCAATTTTCTGCATATTTTTTATGGAAAAGTCGTTGTGACATTTTCCAAATAGAGAGTCGGACAGGGGAGTGGAAAACAGGTTGCGGGCACGGGCATATAACAGTCAGGGGGAAGTCAGGGAGATGTATTCTTTCTCTCCCATCTTTTTGCCGTCTTTTTGCCGTCTTTTTGCCGTCCTTTTGCCGTCTTTTTGCCGTAATAGAATGCAGAGAGGCTGCATCCCTCTTTTGCTGCGGCAGCAGAGAGGGCGTGTTTCCCCGTGCCAGCCACGTTGCGTGGCCGGCGAAGGTGGGAAGTTGCAGTTTTGTCATCAATATTGATGACAGGCCTTTGGGACAGGAGTCTGAAAGAGTGTGTCCACCGATGCAAATCAAATAAAAGACAATGCGCGAAAACTTCATTCCGCGCATTGCCAGTGTTCCTTAATCACTATTTGCTAATCATTGTTTGCTAATCACTGTTTGCTAATCACTGTTTGCTAATCACTGTTTGCTAATCACTGTTTGCTAATCACTGTTTGCTAATCATTGTTTGCTAATCACTGTTTGCTAATCACTGTTTGCTAATCACTGTTTGCTAATCATTGTTTGCTAATCACTGTTTGCGTTATGTGCCTGCATTATTCTTAATTACAGACAGTTCTACATTATGTTTTTCCGGTAAGTATGATACTCTTTTCTGGACTTCATCTGCATATTGATGTCTTCCGCGAAAGGACGGAGGAAGGGGCCTGATGCCAATTGTTCCGCTGCCAGTCCGGGGCATGTCATGTTCAGCTCTATCACGCTGATATTGTTGTCCTTGTCGATGGTGATGTCCCAGCCGATGATGCCGCATTGGGGGAATAGTTGTTTGTGGGTGTTTTCCACAAAACTTATTATCTGTTTGTAGAGCGGGATGCATCCATCTTTGAAAGGAAGGCCGTTGTCAGATTTATCAACGCGGCGCAAGTGGTTGTCATAGCCGTATTCACCGAAGCGGCCTTCAGTGTCGATGTTGATTATGTAGCTGCTGTTCCAGTTGTCTTTTATGCTATCCGCTTTGCCTATTTTGATGATGGTACTGGTGGCAAAACGGTTGTTTATGTAGATGGAGGTCACGCGGCAGGTGTTGAGAGATGTGGGGTTGAACTTCTCCAAATCAGGGTGTTGGCTGATTGTCTTTTGCACGATGAAGTCTTTTCCTGTTGCCAGGAACAGGTTGCGCAGTTTCTCCTCATTAAGAGATGGGGTGACATGCACTTTCCGGACTCCTTTGCCTTGCATGGTCTCCACAGACGGCTTTATGATGAAGCTATCCTCTTGTGTTATGACGGACAAGGCTTGTGACAGCGAAAGGGGATTGAGCCGGCGGTCGTACAAAATGCCGCCTATAGACCTGACAAGCACTTCGGGATAGGGGATTTGGGGGAAATATACATCGCACAACGCCTTGTTCTGCAGGCTGACCACCTGGTCGTAAGGGTTGAGTTTCTCAAGCATATACCACACTTGCATTTCGCTCATATAATATGGCGAGAACCCGTTCTCTTTCTTGTAGATGCGGTGCCAGATGTAGTCCGTCGGGCGGAATTTCATAGCAGGCCATGTGGTCTTAAGCGCATCTTTTTCCGCCGTTGTCAGTCGCGGAAATGCGCCGTCTTTCAGGAAATGTCGTTGTGACAAATAGAAGCCCCAATGGTGGCGATAGAGGTTGATGTTGTATAGTATGTTGTCAATCCGGCTTATGTTCATTTTTGTAGTTGTTTATTGTGTCTTGGAATACTCCGGACAGTTGTCCGGCTATCACTTCCGGCGAGAAGCGGCTTCTGCATTCGGCCGCTATAGCCTTGTTGTCGTAATCCTGTATGTGTGCCGCCATTTGTTCGATTGCATGTGTCAGTGCAGTGACATCTTCGACGGGGACGATGATTCCGTTTTTCACGTTTATGCAGTCGCGTGCTCCGCCGCAGTCGCTGGCTATAATAGGCAGACCGCATGCTTGGGCTTCAATGAGGGCGACGGAGAAGTTCTCATATCTGGACGGCATCAGAAATACTGACGATGACAGGAGTATATCCCGCACTTCCAGCCGCTCTTTTTTGCCGGCAAGCAGAATCCTGTCATGCAGGTGCGCTTCGTCGATTTGTTGTTGCAAGGCCTTTTTTATGCTGCCGTCGCCGACAATCGTTAGCGACCATCCGGTGTCGGGCAACTCCGCTTTCTCAAAGGCTTTTATCAGGAGGTCGTAGCCTTTTACTCTTCCCAAAGTGCCCACTGCGACAAAGTTTATTCTCTTGTTGCTTCTTGCGGGTATGTCCTCGCATAGAAATTCGCGCCCGAACATGTTGTTTACTACTACAGATGTCTTTTTCAGATGGTGATATATCCGCTCTTGCAGAATTTTCGATACTGCTATTATCCGGTCGGTGTGATTGTATGCCAGTCTTGCTGAAAAAGCGGTTTGCGGCGACAGTCGGGCTTCGTTGAAAATGCCGTTATGTTCCACACATACAAGCGGAATAGCCTCTTCTTCTTTTATCCGCACGCCCAAGTAAGCGCAAAAAGAGAACTCTCCGCAGATGATGTCCGGTTTCCCGTGCTCCGCTTTGATTTGTTTGTATATTTGTCTGAACTGCCTCTCTTTGACAGCCCATGTCAGTTTGTAACCGAAAATGTCGGTTACGGCTCCGGGGATGAGGAAGGAGTTGTAGTAGTCGATGCCGTTGATGATTTGGTGCGTTATGCCGAGCCGCCTGTATGTCAGCCGGAAACGGCTGTCCACGGAGGCTACCACCACTTTGTGGCCAAGTGCGGCGAGGGCCTCTGCCTGGTCCTTCTCAAAGCAGCCCCATTGCGGTTCCCGGGCAGTGGGTATGCCGCGCGAAATCATCAGAATAAACATGGTTAAAAGTGTTTTAGAATGGCTTTGTATTCCTTCCACAGGCCTTTGTTGTGGAGTTGCTGGAAGTCGTGGTCGGCGTTGTCGTTGGCCTCAATGAGGCACATGGTGCCGTCGGGCCTGACCACCAGGTCCCAGCCGACATAGCGGACAGTGGGCATTCGGCGCGCGGCGCTTTCGATAAAGCGTTTGCACTCCTCCCACTGCGGCATTTGGAAGCCTATTATCTGCTTGCCTGTTAGCGGGTGGACGAGGTAGGTGCGGTTGCGGGCATCGTAGCCCACGCCGTTGATAATGCCGCTATCGATGTCGATGTTGGCACCTATGCCGTCGAAGTGGAAATTGTCCACGTTGTTTTTCTTGTTGCCCATGCGGAGGCGGGCGTTCATGAAGTGGACAATGCCGGTGGTTGTGTCATAAAGGGTGACAATGCGTATGGTGTTTATCGACCACGGGTGGAACTCTTGTATGGACTCTGTCTCTGTCAGAGGCTCTTCGAGTATGTAGTGGGTCTGAGGGTCTTTGGTCCATTCGTGCAGCATCTTCTCCGCGTCCAGGCCCCGGCTTTCCATCCGGCTTACGCCTATCCCCCTGAACGACAGAATCTCTTTCACGAAAAAGTAGGGGTGTCTTCCGGCAAATTGTTTTATGTCCTCAGCCGTTGCTTTGCGCGTGTCGAGCCATTCGCGGCCGAGCAGGTCGGCGAAGTACTCGTTGAAGTGTATTTTGCTGCGGCAGATGTCTATGTCCTTCGGGTCGTTGGCTTTGCGCAGGATGTAGTGAAAGCGGCGGTAGGTTATGTACTCCTGCTTGCCGCGGCTGCGCAGTTTGTAGAAGCCGTAGGCGAAATAGTCGCTTATAGAGGCTCCGTAAATGAGGAAGTCGGTCAGCCAGCCCGCCCACAGGCAGCATGTGCGCAGGGCGCTTGTTTCGCCTATGTAGTCGTGCTTCAGCTGGTTGAACCTGTTGATTATGTATCTGATTGTCATGCTGTTTAGAATAATTGCTCGTATTGGTCAAGTATCTTCTCCCTGTCGAACAGGTTGCGTGCTTTGGCTGCGTTGGCAGCCCCCATAGCCTGCAGCTGTTGCGGGGCGGCGGCAATGAACCTGCGCAGTGCGGCGGCTATGCTGTCGGCCGACTCGGGGTCTGCAAGAAAGGCGTTCTCCCCGTCTTTCAGAAGCAGAGGTATGTCGGACACACAGGTCGCTATTACAGGCTTGCCTAAATACATGCCTTCGCATATTGCGTTGGGGAAGCCTTCGAATTTGCTGAACAGCGCCACTGCGTCGGCTTCGTTCATTTTTTGGTAGATGTCAAGCGTCGCGTCGTGGAAGCGGAACACGTCTTCCAGGCCGTAGTCTTTTATCTTCTGCTGCCCCTCTTCCAGCGAGTGGTCGTAACTGCTGAACTTGTTGTGGCCGTACCAGTTGATAACCAGCTGTTTCCGCTCGTCTTCCGTCAGCCGGCGGACAGCTTCTATCAGTCCGTCAAGGTTCTTCAGATACTGGTGGGAACTGGCCACAAGGATATTCCTTTTTTCTCCGCTGCAGAACACGAAGCCTTCGTCGGGGGTCAGTTTTTCGGGGTTCATGCTGTTGTATATAACATGCAGTTTCTTTTTGTCCAACTCTGGCGCTACCTGCCTCACTATCTTCAGGTTGGCCTCCGAGTTAGCCACCACCGCGTCTGCAAACCTGTGGCAGTGGAGGAAGAACCGCAGCCGCCTTTGGGCAAGCTTCTTCGGGCTGGCGCTCCGCTCGCCCGCTATCAGCCTCCAGCGGTGGGGGAGAAGACCCGACATCTCCGCTATGAAGGCGGGCACCTCAAGAAAGGCTATCACCGCGTCGGGAGAGTAAGCGTATATCTTGCGGCGCATCTTGAGAATCCGCAGCAGGTAGTTGCTCTCGTCCACATCGTCAATCTCTATCCCTGCTGCCGACAGGGTGCTGTCGTAGTAGTCGCTGAAGGCCTTGTAATAGACCAGGAACCGCACGTCATACCCGCGCTTTTTGAAGCCGCAGGCGAGTTCCACAAGCTGCCGTTGTGCGCCGCCTGCTGCAAGGGTGTCTATCATGCACAGTATCTTTTTCATCCGCCTTTGCGTCTTTCTTGTGCCGTCTTGGTTTTAGCCTGCAAATATACAGCTTTTTGTCAGACTATGCAAATTTTTCTGCAAAATAATATGTATGTGCCTGTGCTTCTGTGGTTTGTGCGGAGTTCTCTTTTTTTCTTTTTGCGGGAGTCTGTTTTTTTGCCAGTAAAATTTGGAAATCCGTCTTTTTTGTTGTATCTTTGCACCCGAAAAAAACATTAAGACCATGCTGCTTCAGATTGACATTCCCGCTCCGAATATTCTCCCGCCCGACTCAGTGCGCGAGGCAACAAAGAACATGCTCGTCAAGATGCAGACCGAGCCGGATGTGTTCTGGAACGAGTTTCTGCAGAACGCGCTTCATTTCGGGCTCAAGGTTCTTGCCGCACTCCTTATATATATTATAGGCTCCTGGCTCATCGGCAGAATCAAGAAAATGCTGCGCCGTGTTTTCGACCGCAGGCACACGGAGCGCACACTCGCCTCTTTCATCACCTCGCTTGTCACCATCTCCCTCACCGTCCTGCTCGTTATCATCACGGTGAGCACGCTCGGCGTGAACACCACGTCGCTTGCGGCTCTGCTTGCCGCCGGAGGTATGGCTATAGGTATGGCGCTTTCGGGGACTGTCCAGAACTTCGCGGGAGGCATCATGCTGCTGGCTTTCAAGCCTTTCAAAGCGGGCGACTTTATTGCAGCACAGGACTTTAGCGGAAAGGTGGTGGAGGTGAATATCACTTCAACCAAGATCCTCACCACCGACAACAGGGTGGTCATTCTCCCAAACGGGGCACTCTCCAACGGCACTATCGACAACTACTCCGCACGGCCGCTGCGCCGCGTTGAGTGGCAGGTGAGTGTCGCCTATGGCACCGACGCGCAGGCTTTCCGCGACAAGGTGCTCGGCATGCTTGCCGCCGACCAGCGCGTATTGCAGGCGGACACCGACATGAACGCGCTTTACAAGCAGCTCAATATCTCCGCATTCCAGCTCTCCACTGTCGGCTATCGCATGGACGCAATCCCCGCACCTATGGTCGCGCTTGATTCGCTCAATGCCAATGACATAACTTTTGTGGTCCGTGCCTGGGCGCGCACTGACGACTATTGGGACCTCTATTACGACATGCAGCAGCGTTTCTACACCGAGCTTCCGCAGGCAGGCTTCTCCTTCGCCTATCCGCACCTTGATGTTACCATGCTCCCGACGGCCTGACGTTTGTATCCGCCACTGCCTGAGGGGCTACTGATTGACAGGGCACCCTTCCGCTGTAGGTTTTTGTATTTCCCGCGTGCGTATATGCGCGCGGGACGCGCGCATGATTATTTAAGGTCTTCTGCGGGCAGCAATGAAATATCAATTATTCCCCCTTGCTTGGCGCACTGCAGGCGCAAGCCGGCAGCACAAAAAACTATGTCACAAAAAACGTCCGTTTTTTGTGACATATATTTCTTGTTTCCTTCGGTTTCTCTTTTTCGCCTGCAAAGATAATACAAAAAAATCGTTCCCGCAAATTTTTCTTGCACTTTTTGTAATTTTTACAGCTTTTTACCTTTACTTTTGTCTGTCGCAGCCCCTGTTTTATTTCAAACTCTGCCTGTGCTGATGGCGTTTTTCAGCCCGTTTTATTACCACAAAAAACTATGTCACAAAAAACGGACGTTTTTTATAGCATATATTTCTTTTGTAGCAAGTGGCTGTAAAGGTGCCATACGCAAGAGTTTTGTTCCGCGGGAATGACACACCGGAGCCGTTGTGGAAGCGCACAGAGTGTCAGCAGCCGGGCAACAAAAGACAGGTGTATAGGTCACAAAAGACGCAGGATACAATACCGGTTTTGCTCTTGGTGACCTTTGACACGCTGATATTACTGCAAAAAACAATTATTTTTGCCAGAACACTTGCATATTCCGCAAAAAAGCAGTACTTTTGCCCCCGAAATGCCGACAAAACAACCTTATGAACGCCAACTTGAAAAATATTATAGTCAATTATCTCAAGACTCAGCCGGTGGAGAGAGCATGGCTTTTCGGCTCTTTCTCGCGTGGCGAGGAGCGAGAGGATAGTGATATTGACATCTTGGTGGATTTTGAAAAAGACGCAAAGATAGGCTTCAGATATTTCGGAATGATTTGTGACTTGGAAGAGATGCTGCGCCGTCCTGTGGATTTGGTGGTGTCAGGCAGTATAATGCCATTCGCAAAAGACAGTATAAACAGAGACAAAGTGCTTATTTATGAGAGAACCGGCAAGGGATAAAGGGCGTTTGGAGCACATTTTGGATGCGATTGAACATATACAGAATTATGTGGAGGGTGTTACTTTTGAGCAGTTGCAGTCTTCTCCTATTGTTAAACATGCATCTGCTTACAACATTCAGATAATGGGCGAGGCTGCCTATTGGCTTACAAATGAGTTCAAACAAGCCCATCCTGCTACGCCGTGGAAAATGATTGAAAAGACAAGACATGTTTTGGTGCACGATTATTATCAAATCAACGATGAAATTCTGTGGTCGATTATTATAGACGATTTGCCTCCTCTGAAAGAGCAGGTAATAAGGTATATTGAAGAATTTAATTGACTTTTCACAGTCAAGTGCAAAGCGGTAATATCAGTAAAATCGGTATTGCCGCTTTTTGTGTGTATGCCATGACGCTGCCGCGCGAAGACACCGGTGGCGACGGTTTCGTGTGCGATGAGAAGAAAAAAAGTGACACACGATATACACGCGGAGATGCGACAAGGTAACGTCTCTACAAAAACCGGCCAGACCGACCAAACAAATACTAAATAAAAACAAAATATAAGTTTAACCCTCAAAAAAAACCGAATTATTATGAAAAAACTATTTTCAATCTTCTGTTGCCTATTGCTATCCGCAAGCATGGTAACACAGAATGAAAGGAAATAGTGGAGTTGAAAATAGGACTAAACCAACACCCGGGAACCAACAGCATAGCTGCCCCAATCGACCTTTGACGTATTGATTTGCCTGAAAAATACAAAAAAAGTTTGCATATATTGCAAACCTGTTGTACCTTTGCACAAATTATCAAGAGAAACACTATGCAAGACCAACTTTCATTATTCGACGGACAACTGATTCGTTACGTCTGGGACGAGAACGAGGAGAAGTATTTCTTTTCCGTAGTGGATATTATATCCGTTCTGACCGAGAGCAGCACGCCGCGCCGCTATTGGAGCGACCTGAAGCACAAGCTGCAGGCAGAGGGAAGTGAAGTGTACGATAAAATCGTACAGTTGAAAGTTACTGCACCCGACGGCAAGCAACGCCTCACCGATATGGCTGATACAGAGCAGGTTTTCCGTATCATCCAATCCGTCCCCTCCAAGAAAGCCGAGCCGTTCAAACTATGGCTGGCACAGTTGGGACGGCAGCGTCTGGAGCAGATGCAAGACCCCGAACAGAGCATAGAGATGGCTGTCCGCGATTACCGCCGTCTCGGATATTCGGAGGAATGGATCAACCAGCGTATCAAGACCATCGAGATTCGAAAAGCCTTGACCGATGAATGGAAACGAGGTGGGATGAAAGAGGAAACGGATTACGCCGTACTGACCGACATCATTTCCAAAGCATGGAGCGGAATGACAACACGGC
>JAFPZY010000059.1 GCA_017417025.1 Paludibacteraceae bacterium
ACCACTTGCTGCACCCCGCTGGACGCGATTAATGGGTCGATTGAATGCCACCGGAAACGGCGGAGCCTATCGCCCCAAACATGCGGAAAGCCGGATTCACACAAAGACGGAAACTGAAAATAACGTTTCTATTTTATTTGCTACAATATGTCAAAGAGCGTTCATCCTTTTTTACGGTGCCGGATGAGGGACACCTTATATATATATTATATTACATTCATATTACAGGCCGCTTAGTTCTATCAGTTTTGCTTGTTCTTCTGATGCCTGCCGTTTTCTACAAGCGGGTTGCAGGTTGCCTGTTGTCAGGTTTTTCAGCAGTATAGTTTGCCATTTGCAGCATTTCCTGTCAAAAATCCGGCAAAGAGAAAGGCGGCTTTCCGCTTTTCAGCCGGACTTCCGCCTTTAGTCTCTTTCTTGTCTTCCTTTTTTCTTCCGGGTACAGCCTGCATAACGCAGGCTGCATGCCCGCCTGCGGCAACAGCAGGCGTGGCAGCCAAATAAAAAATGCACGCTTTCCTCGTGAAAGACATGCAAACGGAATGTATGAAATTGATACTGCGGTACATAAGCTGTAGTGTGTCTTAACCGTTTACTGTCTTATGCTGATTCCGATTCTGAAATCGAGTGCAAAGATACTACAAAAAACCGTTTTTCCAAAACAAATTCGGGAATAAATTTATATTGCAAAGCAGGGATAGCAAACAGCAAGCGGTTTTGCGGCACCTGACATGAAAATGCCGCAAGCAAATCAGGAAATATACTTTCCTGACAAGAATAGTTTCGCCACGCAATGAACAGATATTCTATGACTACTCGAAGGTTCTCAGCCAAATTGCCATGAACCGGTCATAAACGATGTAACCTTCATCCGTAGGATAAAGATATTCGTCTTCCACCAAACCCGCCAATGCCCTTTGCACACTGCTTGCAGAACGAAGATGATACTTTTTAACGAAATCACCGGCGGTAGGTTGTTTAACCCTTCCCTCTACCGCCACAGCACGCAGCAACACAGCCTGCACCAGTGTCAGATGGTGGTACTGCTTCTTATAATCATCTTCCTCCGACTTGATAATAGTGACAACGGCCTGTTGCACAACACTTTCCGTCACTTCTATATCCGACAACCGGTACAGACGATGCAAAACGGCTTGGATATACCATGTCACACCATCTGCCTGTTCATAGATATGATGAAAGACTTCTTCAGAAAGACTCACATTCTTCTTGTCTAAGAAACGGCAGGCAAAGGCATAATATTTACTTTCATCCAACGGACCGAGGTGCATTCGTTCTGTACTGCGATAGAAAGGATGTTTAGGAGAGGAGAACATCACATCCATCACATGTTGCTTGCTGCCTGAAAAAATAATGTGAACATTGTGGATATGCTCCAGCAAAGACCGCAATATGGCCTCTACATTATCCTCCCTGTACTCCCCTATTTGCTGGAACTCATCCAAAGCAATGTAGCAATCCACTCCTGACTGGGCTATATAGGCAAAAATCTCTTCTAACGTATGTTGCGAATTTTGAGGAGCAAAAGACAAACTCATCTGAGGCAGATTGGTATAAGGGTCCACCCCGAGAGTCAATTGGGTGCTACGGAAAAACTTCGTAACAAAACCTTCTGCTTTCTGAACCGGCGTATCCAGTTGACCGATAACCGCCTTGCCTAACAATGTAACAAAATCCGCTAACGAGCGCGTGGGGTACAGGTCGATGTAAAAACACCGGAAATCACTATTATTTTCCTTTATATAACGGAACGTATGGTGAATCAATCCCGATTTTCCCATCCGACGGGGGCTGATCAATGTTATATTGGCCCCGTTATGCATGGATTCTATCAGCTGTTGCGTTTCCTCCTCACGATCGCAGAAATACTCCGGTCCTTCATAGCCGTACAAAAGAAAAGGATTGTCAATCATATATAGCAGTTTTTATATTACGCAACTTGCGTTACGCAACTTGCGTAATTTGTTTTCCGCTGCAAAAGTAATACTTTTTATGCAGGCACGCAAATCTTTTTCAGAAAAAAAACAATACCCCCACAAAAAAAGTTGCCAGAAAACTTGCACGGACGAAAAAAATGCCGTACCTTTGCACGATTTTTCGCGTGAAGTCTCTGGCGATCAGATACCGCACCGCACAGCCAACCTTGAGCTACCCTTGAGCTACCCTCAGGCTAACTTCAGGCAGACAAAGCAGAACGGCGGAGCGGGAACAGTAGCGAATACTACACGCGGGGTAACCATTAAAACACATTAAGACAATGGATTTGATGAAGATTGCCGAACAGGCATTCGCCGGTGAAAAGAAAGAGTTTCCGGCATTCGCAGCAGGCGACCAGATTACAGTCGCTTACCGCATCAAGGAAGGTAACAAAGAGCGTATTCAGGAGTTCCGCGGCGACGTGATTGCGATTCACGGCTCGGAAGACAAGAAGCGCTTCACCGTCCGCAAAATGTCGGGCAACGTAGGCGTAGAGCGTATCTTCCCTATGGACAGTCCTTTCATTGAGCGCATCACTGTGAACAAGTACGGCAAAGTGCGCCGCGCCAAACTGTACTACCTGCGCGACCTCACCGGCAAGAAAGCCCGTATCCCCGAAAGAAGGGTCAAATAAACGGTCTTTTCATGCAAAGAGAAAAGCCTGTGCCAAAAGCACGGGCTTTTTTTGTTGCTAAGCAGAACTAATATTAGTGCTTGCTGAGCACTATACGTATGATGACCGGCGCACCGAAGATGGCGCTCACCGTGGACACAGGCAGCGGATAGGTGCCTAAACTGCAGAGTATATCGCACACAAGCAGCAGGTTAGCCCCTGCAAGCACAGAGGCGGGCATGGTAAGGCGGTGGGAGGACGTGCGCAGTATGCCACGCGCTATGTGCGGCACTGCCACACCCACAAAAGCGATAGGCCCGCAGAAGACAGTGACCCCGCCCGCCAGCAGTCCGGTGGCAAGCACAATAAGGAGACGCGTGCGCGAGACGTTGATTCCCAGACCCGCGGCGTAGTTCTCTCCGAGCCTCAGCCCGTCAAGGTTCTTGACGAGCATCAGCGAGCAGAGCATGCCTGCCAGCAGGACGGGGAACATGACGGCCATCTCACTCCACCCCACACTGCTCAGGCTGCCGAAAGTCCAAGTGATGAAGAGTTTGAGTGCATCCGGATTGGCGAAGTTCTGCAGCACATTGACCAGTGCGCCCGCCATTGAGCCGATCATCATACCCACAATAAGCAGACTAACATTGCTGCTGACGCGCCGCGCCACAGCCATTACCAACAGCAGCACTAACAGACTGCCCATAATGGCGGTGAAAGTAATAGCCACGCTCCCCGCCAACGACGAGCCCCACAATGCCGCCAGTCCGCCTATAGTGACCAACGCCACACCGAGCGACGCACCGCTGCTCACGCCTAGTATATACGGGCCTGCCAGCGGATTGCGGAAAAGCGTCTGCATCATCAGTCCGCTCACCGACAGAGCCGCACCCGCCATCACGGCTGTAAGCATACGCGGCAAACGCAAGTTCCAGAGAATCTGCCTCTGCACGTCAGTCAAGCCTGCAGCAAAGGGGTTAATCCAACGGCTGCCAGAACACAGGTCGAACAACGCCAACGCCACCAGCATCAGGCTAAGGACAAGGAATATGAGCGTGTCTCTTTTCATTTGCGGGTGCAAAGGTACGTTTTTTTTTGCGCATATCCAAAAAAAGCAGTATCTTTGCAGACTTTTTTTAGAGAAAGGAACAAAAATGAGCGTTCATGTACAAAACAGCCGCATGACAACCGCCAGAATAAGGCAGATGGCGGCTAACGGCGAAAAGATAGCCATGCTGACAAGTTACGACTATACCCTTGCGCGCCTTGCGGACGAAGCGGGCGTGGATGTGCTGCTTGTCGGCGACAGCGCGTCAAACGTGGTGTGCGGCAACCAATACACACTGCCCATAACCACGGACGAGATGATTTTCCTCACCCGCGGCGTGGTGCGCGCGGCACAACACGCGATGGTGGTGGTGGACATGCCCTTCGGCAGCTATCAGGTGAGCGAGGAGGAGGCCGTGAGAAACGCCATCAGGATGGTGAAGGAGTCGGGTTGCGATGCTGTCAAACTGGAAGGCGGCGAGGAGATACTGCCCTCCATCAAACACATCATCAGTGCAGGCGTGCCTGTATGCGGTCATCTGGGGCTGACTCCGCAGTCGGTCAATCAGTTCGGCGGCTACGGTCTGCGCGCCAAAGAGGAAGCGGAAGCCGAGAAACTGCTGCATGACGCACGCCTGCTGGCTGAGGCAGGGTGCTTCTGCATTGTGCTCGAAAAGATACCGGCAGAACTTGCACGCCGTGTGACAGAGGCGGTTGCGCCGTGGCACTGCCCCACAATTGGCATAGGCGCAGGCAACGGGACCAACGGCCAAGTACTGGTGATGCACGACATGCTGGGGCTGAACACGGGCTTCAAACCAAAGTTCCTCAGGTACTTCGCCCACTTGGCGGAGGAAGTGCAGCAGGCTGTGAAAGCCTACACGGAGGCTGTCAAGACTGCAGATTTTCCAAACACGGAAGAATCATATTGAGTCCGCGCACCTTGTAGGTGGCAGGGCGCGAGGTATCGGCAAGAGCCTCGTCGTCCGGACATAGCCACAGCTGGTCGATGCCGGCTGCGCGTGCTCCCTGTATATCGCTGCTGTAGCTGTCGCCAATCATCAGCACATCCTGTTTGCCGAGCGGCGGCAGGTGCTGCTGCAGGCGGCTGTCGTTGTTGAGTTGCAGCGCTACCCCGAAGATGCGCGGGTCGGGTTTCTGCACACCCGCTTCTTCGCTGAGGACGACGTGGCTGAAGCAGTCACGCAGACCAGAGTGCATCAGTTTGTAGTACTGCACTTCCACGAAGCCGTTGCTCAAGACGGTGAGCGGGTAACGCCCTGCCAAAGCGCGCACCACATCAGCCGCCCCCGGGAGGAGGCTGAAGAAACTGTTGGTCAGGTCGAGGAAGTCGGCTCCCATTGCGTCGGCTGTGCTGATGAAACGCGGGGAGTGCATCAGCACCTCTCCCCCGCCCGCCGACATAACCAACGGCCACAAGAAACGGTCGCGCTGAAGGAACTCCTTTGTTATTTCGCTTCTTCCGTACTGCTCCCACAACAGGTTGTTGTGCTCGTGGTAGAGGGTGAACCATGCTTCGAAAGAGGGACAGAACTCCTGCAGGCGGTACTTGCGGTAAAGTTCCTGCTGCGCCCTGTAAGCGGCAGACGACCAGTCGCCTATGGTGTCGTCCCAGTCGATGAATATGGCTTTGTAGCGTCCGCTCATTGTCAGAAGAGCGACTGCTGGTCGCTGTGGTTCCAGGGGGTTTTGTTCAGGTGGCGGTAGGCGAGTTCGGTCACTTCGCGTCCGCGAGGAGTGCGTTTGATGAAGCCTTCCTTTATCAGATACGGCTCATAAACATCCTCTATCGTGCCGGCATCCTCGCCCATGGCGGTGGCAATGGTGTTCAGCCCCACAGGTCCGCCGCGGAACTTGTCGATGATGGTGCAGAGGAGTTTGTTGTCTATCTCGTCCAGACCGAAGGTGTCTATATTGAGGGCCTCAAGGGCATATTGGGCAATCGGGAGGTTGATGCTGCCGTCGCCTTTCACCTGCGCAAAGTCACGTACCCGCCGCAACAGTGCATTGGCAATACGCGGCGTGCCGCGGCTGCGGCGTGCAATCTCCATCGCGGCTTTGCTGTCGATTGGTATGCCGAGCAGACCTGCTGAGCGGCTCACAATGCCTGAGAGTATATCCGCATCGTAGTACTCAAGGTGGCAGTTGATACCGAACCGGGCGCGCAGAGGAGAGGTCAGCAGACCGCTGCGGGTGGTGGCTCCTATGAGCGTGAAGCGGTTGAGGTCAATCTGTATGGTGCGCGCGGAAGGACCTTTGTCTATCATTATGTCGATGCGGTAGTCCTCCATAGCAGAATACAGGTACTCCTCCACAACGGGCGAGAGACGGTGAATTTCGTCGATGAAAAGCACATCGTTAGGCTCCAGGGATGTTAGCAGTCCCGCCAGGTCGCCGGGCTTGTCAAGCACCGGACCGCTGGTCACCTTGAACCCCACCCTGAGTTCATTGGCAATGATGTTGCTCAATGTGGTTTTGCCCAATCCGGGAGGCCCGAAGAGGAGCACGTGGTCGAGACTCTCGCGGCGCAGGCGTGCCGCCTCAACGAAGATGCGCAGGTTGCTCACAATCTTCGACTGTCCTGCAAAATCGTCGAAACGCAGCGGTCGCAGGGCGTTGTCCTGCTCTTTCTCGTTCATCTGCGAGCGTATGTCAAAGTCGTTTTCCATGGCGGTCAGAGTTCGGTTGTTTGTGTGGAGGAGCGGAAGAGTTGTTCGAGGTCGGGAACTTGCTCCAAAGGCATGTCGGCACGGATATGCCCGTGGTCGAGGATGACTACGCGCGAGCACATCTCCCTCACTTCCTGCAGTATATGTGTCGAAAGAATGACTATGCGGCGCTGCCCCTCCTCCTTTATCACGCGGCGTATGTCGAGCAGCTGGTTGGGGTCAAGTCCCGTAGTCGGCTCGTCCAGAATGAGCAGGTCGGGGTTGCCCAACAGCGCTTGTGCCAGACCTACGCGCTGGCGGTAGCCTTTGCTGAGCACGCGTATGCGTTTGCCCGCTTCGGGGAGCAGGCCGAGCCTTTGCACCAGCGTCTCCACCTCTCCGCTTCCGCCGGCGAGAGAAGCCATGAAGCGCAAGTACTCGCGCACGTACATATCTTCATACAGCGGGTTCTGCTCGGGCAAGTACCCCACTCGCGCGGGGCATTCCACCAGCATATCCTGCGCTTTGTCGGGACGGACCAGACCGATGAGAATCTTCATCAGTGTCGATTTGCCGGCACCGTTAGGACCGAGCAATCCGAGCACCTCGCCCTGACTGACCGACAGCGACACGTCATGCAGCACCTTGCATGTGCCGTAAGTTTTGCTTATATGTTGCAGATTGACCGCCATTGTTCTTTGTCCTCATCCCTTATGCACCGATACCTTAGCGGGACTGTTATTCGTTCTCATCCCCTATGCACCGGTGCATTAATGGTACCTTTGCCCGTACAACGAGTATAAAAGAGCAGGCAAAGATACTGCTTTATTTGGAATTATGCAATAATTTTGAATAAAAACACGAAAAAATACACAAAATATTTGCATATATCAGAATAAAGCAGTACTTTTGCAGCCGCTTTCGGGGAGATGTCCCCATTGAAGCAAGGATTAAGACGTAAACATGTCTTCATCTAAGCAACCAAACACATGTACTTCCCAGAAGAAAGGAACAGGGTTCCCGAAAGAGTAACATGTGCGGTTTGCAAGGAGAGATGGGTGAGTGGCTTAAACCAACAGTTTGCTAAACTGTCGTACTCGTAAGGGTACCGGGGGTTCGAATCCCCCTTTCTCCGCAAAAGAAGAGCAGAAACCAATAAAGGCTTCTGCTTTTCTTTTGGACAGCGTTTCCCTTGTACCCGCGCACTGCTACTCCTCCTACCGACCTTGGTATAATGCCCGAATCTTAACAATCGGCAAATATTAAAACACTTGCATCTGTCAAAAAACACAGTACCTTTGCAGCGGATTTCACTTTCCAAATTGTAAAAAAATGTGATTCCGGGAAGTTAGTACACCTCAAAAAGGAGCATTACGTATGAAGATTATCGAACGTGCAGATTATTTGGAGAGCCTGCAAAATGTGCGTCTCACGCCCATCGGCACAGAAACGCATCGCGGTGGTAGCGGTTGAAACTGCTTGCGCAGGTTGCAAGGTCGGCGATATAAGACATGTCGTCCGGCATCAAATGCAAAAATTACTTGTCTCCACCACGGATTTCGGAGGCGGAGACACCGAGGTTCTGACGGATGTAGCGGCTGAGGTAGGCTGTAGAGGAGAAACCGAAGCGGAAAGCAATCTCAGCGAGAGTCAGAGAGCGGTCGCGCAGAAGGCGGGAGAGCTCTACGGAGGTGTAACGGTTAATCCAATAAGCCGCTCCGCAGCCGCTGATGGATTTGCAAGTCTCGGAGAGGTGTTTGGGCGTGACGCAGAGACGGGCGGCATAGTAGGCGATGTCGCGGCGGGTGCGGTAGTCGCCGCGCTCCAGCATCTCAAGGAAGCGGTTCATAAGGTGCGCGTTGGGGTGGCTGAGGTCGTTCTTCTCGTCGTAAATCTGAGCATGGAAGTCAAAGAAATCGATAATCATGCACTGCACGGCATTGAGGGTCAAGTCCAGGTAGAAGCGGTGTCCTGTTTCGGCGCAGCGTGTGCGGACGTACTCCATATTCTTCAAGCAGCGCTCCTGCTGGCGCGGGTTGAGGTGCATGACGGGGTCGTTGAAGAGCATCATGTGCCCGCGCGTGCCGTAGTTGGAGAGCGGCATCGCCATCCGGATAAACTCAGGTGTGACGTAGATGGTGATGGTTCGGAAATCGGGACTTGCATCAGCTATCCGCGCGGACTCGCTCCGCTGCATAATGATACAGTCGCCCGCCTGCAGAGGGTGCGCCGCCCCGTTGAAAAGGAGCGTCGCAGTGCCCTGCAAGCATAGTGCGTGCGTGAGATAACCGGTGTGGGCGAGTTGCAGGTCAGTGGATAATATGTCGGCAAACTCAATCGGCTGCATGCATATATTGCTGTTCGCTCACCGGCTCGAGCCACTCGTTGGCGGCACAGGGTTGCTCCTGCGTGTGGACAGCGAGGTGCTGCATCCAGGTGCCAGCAGCCGCAAGAAGGAATGCTATTTTTCTCATAGTTCAGACACCAGGTCTATGATTTTCCGCCTGGTGGCATCGGTTTTCTGCTCGTCGATTTTGGCGGTGACGACACCGGTGTTCTCAACGTGCCAGTAGTTGCAGATGTCGCGGAACTCCGCCATTGCGCCGTCATAGACACCAGGCGAATAAGAGGAGCAGAGCAGCGCCATCTTCTTCACTTTGGCGGGGGCATTGACGCAGTACATACGCTGGATTGGAGCCTGAATCTGCGCGCAGAGGGTGAAATAATAGATAGGCGCGGCGAGAACCAGCACTTCCGCCTCAGCCATGAGCGGATAGAGCTCCTGCATGTCGTCTTTCTGGATGCAGGCACCGTTGCCCTTGCCGTGGCAGTACTCGCACGCGAGACAGCCAGCTATGTGCTTGTGCGACACATTGACAAGAGTGACGTTGTGACCTGCAGCCTCTGCTGCGTTCTTGTACTCTTCCGCCATCCAGGCGGTGTTGCCTTTGGCTCTCGGTGAAGCCTGAAGAATAAGAATGTTCATATTGTAGTTTTTTTTGAAAGTTTGCCAATTCGGGTGCAAAGATAGTACTTTTTTTTGAGATACACAAGCACAGATTGCTGCTTTGTTTGCACAAATTGCAGAAAGAGACTGTCAGAGAGGGGGCGGCATGATATGCCGCACAACGGACGCTGCAAGACTCTGCCGGGCTGTCAAAGCGCCAGGATGACGGAGCGGAGGGAGGGGGCGAGGGGGACGAGTTCGACGGCGAGCTGCGAGAGGACGGCAGGGCGGTCGAAGGGGCTGGCGGCGGCATAACGGGCATAGCCGTCAAGCAAGGGAGCGGCGAGGGTGTCGTCCGCGGAGATGCGGCTGTAGATGAGGGAGGTGAGCATCTGCTGGTTGCGGAGGTAGGGCTTGAGCCGTTTGTCGGCAGCGGAGCGCGGGTTGGCGGCACGGCGCATAAGCTCCATGCGGCAGGCTGTGGCCCTGGCGGCGAAGTCAGGGTCAAGGAGCAGCAGTTTGGCATAGAGAGAAGCCGCTCCCATCTTTTGGCGGTGGAGAGTCTGGGCATCGGACCAGCCGGCGGGCTTGTTCTTGTAGCAGTAGGTGGTCTCGTAGATGCCAAAGAGTTTGCGCTGGGAGAGGTTCTGCTTCTTGCCGAAGAGTTTGCCGGAGGTGGACTGAATGGGGTCCTGATAAATTACTTTAGACATAACAGTAGGTGTTTGGAGTTCCGCCCAAGATGGCGGATACGTGGTTGTTGTTTTATGGGGCTGTTGCGGAGGTCACCGGGAGGCGTTCCGCAAATGCTGTGTTAATCCTGTGTTAATCCTGTGTTAATCCTGTGTTGAAGACAGCGGATTAAAAAACGAGTGCAAAGGTAGTAGTTCTTTTTGAAATATACAAGGAAAAAGAGAAGAAAAAAGAGAAATGCCGTCCGGCAGGCGGCACAACTGCCAAGAATTGCGGGAGGACAGGCTGCGCGAAAGCCAAGAAATGCGGGAGGACAGGCTGCGCGAAAGCCAAGAAGTGCGGGAAGACAGGCTGCGCGAAAGCCAAGAATTGCGGGAGGACAGGCGCGGCTATAACAGGCAGAGGTAATATCGGGCACAGACATTGATTATAGCCCGATTAAATCGGGCGCGGTGGAAGGGGGAAAAAGGAGAGACTAAAAAAGAACGCAGGAGCGGGGGCTGCGTCCTTTGACAGTTACAGTTTCTTGAAAATCAGGGGCATGGATTCGGGGGCCAACGGGGCCGTATCCACCAAGCGCAGAGATTTGACCATGTGCAGGGTGCCTTGCTTGTACTCCAGAAAATGCGGGGTTTGGAGGTGGGCTTGGTAAGCCTCATCGTTGCGGTAGATTTCTACGATGCGGATGGTGTTGGGTTGTTCCTTGACCTGCATGGGGAAGATACAGATGACCCCGGGCTCGGTCTCCACGGACTTGGTGCCGACATTATGCGCGGCGGCAAGGTAGGCATCCAGACAGCCGTCATTTACCTCTATCTCTGCGATGCGGGTTATCAGGCCGCCGGCGCTGTCAAGAGTCAGGTGTTGTTTCATTCGTTCACTATTTGTTTTAGCGCAGCCGATGAGCATAAGCACAGCCGCAAGGAGATAAAAGAGTTTTCTCATATCACCGGATTTGTTGTCCTCGTACATCGTACACCTGTCCTTTGTATTGGATATAGACTTGTCCGTTCTCAATCACCTTTGCAGATGGTAATTCGTCAGTTTGTACACTGGTGGAGAGGTCTGTAGTCTCCGCTTGCTCAAACCGCACGGACACATTGCCGGAGCCGAGGGCTTCTGCCAAGCCTGCGGGATTGTCAATACGGCCTATCCGAGTGTAGGAATAGCTGCTACTGAAGGTTTTGTAGAACAGCACCACGCAGTTGTTGCCGTACAGCATCAGGTCGCCGGCTTGGATGGTGCCGGGGGTATAACTGTCGGTCGGCAACGAGGAGTCCAGATAGTGGTATTTCTCGTTGCCGTTCAGCTCGTTCATGGACAGCGTCATGGGCAGCAGTTGCGCAAAGGCTTTGCCTGTCTCGCTGTCCGCCAGTGTGGCGGTAAAGGTTTTGTTTCCAACAATCACATTGATTGACATAGCGGTATTGTCGTTTTGGTTCAGCCCGCAGGTCTCTACCCAGTTGGCAACGAGCGTCGGCATGTTGGAGCGATTGGAATTGTTAATCCAGAGGTTCTCACTCAGGTAGTCAGCGTCCGGCACCAATCTCTTGCAGTCCGCCACTACGCCGCTGATGCTACTGGAAGCGGACGTGACGATGAGTCCGACGTTCTTGCCTGCCAAGTCTGCGCCGACTTGGAACAGATAAGTCTGCATGATAGCCGCCATCCGGCTCCACCAAAGGGGCGTGACGATGATGACCGTGGAGTAGTCGCTGACAGACACAGTCACGGGGTCGATAGCGGGATAGGAAGCTGCGTTATTCGGGTTCGCTTTGATGGCATCGAGCAGCTGAGTGCCGATGGCGTAGTTGTTAGCCTCGTACTTGAGCCCCTTTTCCGCCGGCTGAATCTCCAGCACATCGGCAGAGATCTGACGGGTGAGTTCGGTGGCAATGGCGCGGGCGTTGCCCGTGTAGCTGTAATACACTACAAGGGTCTTGGCAGACCCTGTGGCGATGATGGCGCACAAGGCGCAGAGGGTGGTAAACAAGCATTTCATGTGTCAAAAGCTCTGTTCAAAATTCGCTGCAAATGTAGTACAAATATTTGATATACACGTATCTGATTTAAGGAAAGGCTTGCCTGTTTTCGGGAAACAGGGTGCAAAGATAATAAAATTATTTGACATACGCAAATGTTGATGACAAAATATCCAAGGCGCGGAGATATAGCCTGCGTAGTCATTAACCGTGCGTATGTGAAGGATTTTAGACATCTGCCGGCTTTTTATATAAGGTCGCTTACGGTCAGCGGCACATAAGTGACAAGGTCCTGCGGCGCGAGGCGCAGCTGCATGCCGCGCTGACCGGCAGAGACGTAAATATGTTCATGCAGCAGGCAGGTCTCGTCAATATAGGACGGGAACGGCTTTTTCATGCCTATCGGACAACAGCCGCCGCGGATATAACCTGTGAGCGGCAGCAGTTCTTTCTGCGGAACAGGTTTGCAGGACTTGTTTCCGCTCACCCGCGCCGCTTTCTTCAGGTCCACCTCGCATGCTCCGGGGACGACGCAGACGAAGTGCCCTGTCTTGTCGCCCTCCAGCACGATGGTCTTGAAGACGGCATCTATATCCTCGTGCAGTTCCGCCGCGACGTGCACTGCGCTCAGGTCGGACTCATCGACCGCGTACCCGATCAACTCATACGCTATTCCTGCCGCATCAAGCAAGCGGCACACATTAGTTTTCTGTATCTTCTGAGCCATTAGTCAACAGGGAATCTTCTTTTGCAAAAATATAGCCGCTATAACTGAGACTAACAGAGTGATCAGAGGCGGCAGAGACAGAGATATTCTGGACAGAATATGCCACTTTGCCGTCTGACGAAAGCAGAATGAGGGGCAAATTGTCCTGCTGCGCCTGCCGGATAGCAGCCGTGTCGAACAGGAGCACGGCATCGTTGTACGGCACATGCAGAATGCCATTCAAAATACTGTCTTCTGTCAGCTGTGACGGCAATTCATCGCTGCTGTTGTTCACCCACCTGAACGAAGCATATCCCTGCGGAGAAAGGTAAGCGCCCGAGCTTTTGGAATAGGACAGGCTCCACAGTTCTTCAGGCTCTTCTTCAGCGGGCAGAGGCTCAGTCTGTACGACCCAGCGACTGATATATTCTTCGCCGTAACACAATTGCATATAGGTTATTTCTTCATTCAGTTCGCGCAATTCTGCATCATCCGACGAGCCTTTGTAGAGCAAAGCCCTTTCAAAGGGGACCTGCAGACCTTTAGCGGCAATCTGTCTGTCTATCTTAGCCGACAAACAGGGGCGGCAGAGGCGGTAGTAATGGAGCGGATGTCCGGACGACAAGACAAACAAAGCCGCAAACGAAAGAGCAATCCAACTGAAGCGTTTGCGCGGCACGACAAGCATGACAACACAGACGGCATAGAACCAAAGCAGCAAAGTCAGCAGATAGAGCCGCGGAGCCGTAATGCCATAGTCGGCAAAGCGGCGCACAACACCCACAGACATCAACACCAGCAACGGCAGAACAGCTACCGGCAACCAGCGCGTCAGCACTCTGCTTTGCCACGAGGACTTGTCCGCCACCTGCGGATAGAGCAGGATGTAACAAAGGAGATAAGCCGCCATTACGCCGGACACAAGTCCGGAAATCATGCCTTTGGGCAACTCCCAGTGAACCAGGATATTGATGCCATAGACATAAAGAACCAGGATGTAACATCCGAGCAGCGGCAGCAAAAGCCATGAGACTATTTTAGTGAGGAAGGAGGGCATCTCTGCAGAGGCGTTGTGCTTGCGGCCGGAATGTGGTATGAGTGCGAGGAACAGCATTCCAAAGAGCAATACTGCGCACACGAGCATAATGAGCAACGTCCATCTACTCCCCGGCTTCAAGTCGAAAAGAGCCGCCGTTCCGAGCAGGAGCCCCACCAGTCCTTCCGCCATCACCACAGCCGCAACACCGCTGATGAGCAATGCCCTGCATAGCGACAGAATGAAATGCCACACTTTGAGGTCGTTCTTTTCGCGCAAGAAAGAGCCAAACGGGACAAGCAGAACGACAAGCACTATCCATGCCGCATTGCCGATAAAAAACGCAGGCAGGTCGCGGCCGGGGACAATATCCGTAAGGAAAAGCAGGCCGCAATAGACAGCACAAACGGCAAGCGACACGCCTTCTACAATCCATCTGCGCCGCCGGTCACGCTGCTCTTCACCCCACAAAGAGGCTGCAAGGCTGACGACGATGCCTGCCGACATAAAAGCGAGAAGGCACAGCATCACACGCCCCGGGTCAGTATCCGTAACAACCAGAGAAGACAGCACTGCGGTAAGAGCGACCAGCAAGCCTGTTGTAACAGGAAAGCGCCTGAGAACGCGCAGCAGCACCTCGCTGATGTTCCTAAGCGACAAGCGTTGTTTCAAAGATTGCAGGTTCATAGCAATTGCGGTGGTCTAATATGTTACTTTGCCGTCCCGACAAGGCTTTTGCCGAGGTCGTAAGCCTTCTGCAAGTCTTGCGGGAAACGTGTTGCGCGTATGTCCGCACGGGTCGGCTCGTCCACCGCTGTCTCGTAACGGCTGTAGTCGTTGAACTGGTACGTCTCGTGCGAGCAGAGCATCTGAGGCTGTCCGCCGAAGATTCCGAGCACGCGGCAGTTCTCGCCGAGGATGGTATCGTAATGAAGCGGCTGCATCAAAGCCTCAGGAGCGTTCATTGTGTAAATGCACGCGCACCGGAGCGGCTTGCGAATCTTCGGCTGCGAGTAGTCGCAGTAATTGACCGCAGGAAAGACGAGACGCTCGATGAACGAGCGTGTCATACCGGTCGGGAACGAGTCATACACCGGCGAGCCGACAACCAGCACATCGGCATCAATCACTTTCTCAAGAACCGGCTGAAGTTCATCTTTGATGGCGCAAAGCCCGTTGGTCTTGTTGCCTTTGAGTTTGCAGGCGAAACAACTTTTGCACCCCTGATAATTCAGCGAATAGAGGTGGACCATCTCCACCTCGGCCCCTGCATCCCGGGCACCGCGCATAGCGGCTTCCAACATCTGCGCTGTGTTTTTGTTCTTGCGCGGAGAACCGTTGATAAAAATTGCTTTCATTTATAATTCCTATTTAATCAGTCTGTTAAGTTGTTTGTCTGTGGCATCAGGAAGGATGGTTCGCAGGTGCGTGAGGATGCGTTTGTACGACTCTTGCGGCGTGCGGATGGCGGTGTGCGCCTCGTCGGTATAAGGCAGGCATGCCTCGCGGCCAAGCAGGTTCTCAGGCGTATTGAGCAACTGCCAACCAAAACCATACTCCTTGCCGTGCTTGTCACGCGGATAGACGAAATCTTCCGTGACAATATAACAGCCCGTCTGCAGGCGGTTCACGTATGCATCAAACCGGCTGCGCATCTTAGGTCCGGCCATGCCGCAGGCGGCACGCAGGTCACGCGCGATGGCACTACCCTGCTCCCGCAACGTAGTCAATACAGCCTCCTCCACAGAGCCTGCTTCCGGTGCCGGATAGACGGAGCGGCGGTAGTTATAGAAATCAGGCCACCACTCACGGCTGATGAAGCCCGCCTTGCCTTCGAAGAACTTGCCATAGACGCAATCGCCCTCGGTGATGGCAGGCCCTTTCCACGTCCACAACGGCCATTCCCAGCCTCCGTCCGGAAAAACGACGTAGCGGCAGTCCTCATCTGCCATCTCCTCCGCCGAAAAACCGGAGATACCGCTCACTAAAAGCGGCAGGAAGCCGAGCTGTTGGATAAGTTCTATCATCTGCTCGCAACTATGTATCTCGTAGTGTGAAAGCATATATCGAATAAATCTGCGGTTTAGAACATGACCATCACGGGACCATGTCCCGAGAAGAGCCCGAGAAAAGTACAATCAGAACATTTTTACTATTCAATCATCTTAATCAGTTTGGCAGGAGTACCGCCGACGATGGTGTTGGCAGGAACATCTTTAGTGACCACGGCTCCTGCGGCAGCAATGGCGTTTTCGCCGATAGTAACGCCCTGCAGGACAGTCACATTCGCCCCAAGCCACACTTTCCTGCCAATATGTATAGGTTTGGCAATCATACCGGCACGCTGTGCAGGGGCCTGCAGATGATTGAGCGTACAGAGCGTGGCGTTATGACCGATGAGGGCATCGTCGTCAATAAAGATACCGCCCTGGTCCTGGAACTTACAGCCCATGTTGATGAATACCCGCTCGCCGACATGCGTGTTCTTGCCGCAGTCGGTATAGAAAGGCGGGAACATGCCGAAACTCTCCGGCACGTCTATCGCCCATAGTTCGGAGAGTAGTTTGCGCAACTCTTCCGGCGTATGGTACGAGCCGTTTATCTCGGCGGTGATACGCAGGGCTTCCTGCGAGTACTTGTGGAACTGCATGTGCAGGTCGGAGCCGCCAATAATCGGCTCGTCCATTGCCATTCGTTCACGAAATTGCTCTATTGTCATACTTATTGCTCTTTTGCTTTCTCCACAAGGCGTTTGCCAAGTTTATAGGCTTTCTGCAAGTCCTGTGGGAAACAATTCGTACAAATCTCCGCACGGACGTTTGCGACTGCAAAGGTACTGCTTTTTTTTTGAGATATGCAAATTTTTCGTTTGCTAATTGAGCAATTTTTCCAACTCCTGTACAAAATAACGGACATCTTCGTGGTAGCGGGACAGTTCGTTCCATGCTCTGCGGAACTGGTCTCGGTTGTTCTTGGTGGTATAGTCCTTGGTCAGCTCCTCGCTCATCCATCGTGTGATATCGGTGATGGAGCATGCGCGGCGCACATACCCCATCTGCCTGAGGGCATAGATGGCGGCGGAGAGGCACTTGAAATAATCCCACTCTTTCTCTTGTATCCGCAGGTATTGGGTCAGTTGGCGCTGCCTCTCTTCGCTCGTTTCTTCGGTCCAGAAACGTACCGGTTTCTGCGGTTTGAGGTGCTTGGTGACAAACCGCTGCCAGTCGAGCATCCATTGCGCAAAGAGGCGTTGCGAGTCTTCGCTCAGCGCCTTCACGTCGTCCATGACGAATCCCCAATCAGTCTCTTGGTCCACAATATAATTGCGGTGCTTGGGGGCACGGGGTTGCGAACCCGGTATCTCGCGCAGCTGTGCCTGATAGGTTGTCCAGACCCACTTCAGGTATCGGTACATGATATCCTCTGCCGCCTCGCCTTCGAACACCAAGGTCGGTTGCTCCTGTTCGTTATTCTTGTCCGTCTCGTCTGCCAAGGCGGTGACTAACGCCGGGTCGGTCCAGTCTGTTTGCAGAAACCGTTGGCGGCGGGTCTCCACCTGCGCTGCGTTCAGCAGCCAACCCGCAAAAGGTGTCTCCCACGGACAGCACTCCCAGATATGTGCACGGAAAATTTCGTTGGTCAGATGCTGCATATAGCGGACGGTCAGCTGCATCGCCAGATCAAGAAGCAGGCTGTTCGGACAGATGTCCTCCATCCCCGTCTCCCCGGTAGCGATGACTATGTACGCCTCGCTCAGCAGGTGCAGTTCGACCGGCAGCATTCCCCAGCCCTCGCGCCGCACCTCGCGTTCGTAACGCGCTATCCACTGCCGCTGCTCCATGTCGCTGTCGATGGCGATGCCGCGACGGTTGCCTTCCTCCGTATCCACTAACAACGCACACAGCAACGCCGCGCCCAACACGCCGCCGATCTCCACATCCTTCCCGCGAACCACCAGACAGTGATTCGTGTATTCCATCTCTTCGCTAAAACGGTAATCCTCTAACATAATCGGCGACAAAGATACTACTTTTTGCGCATATATGCAAGCGTTCGGGTATTTTGCATCAAAAAAAACACCGCCACGCGGTTGAGACGTGGCGGTATAGGATTAGTTTTCACTAATCTTATTTAAATAGATTCTTAAGAAAATATCATCTACCGAATATTGCTTTTTATCGTCTAAAGTTACTAAATCCAGTTCCAGCAAGTGCTTGATTGCATTTTGCACGGCACTGGAGGAAAGCAAATGGTATTTACGCAAGAATGGTCCGCTCATGATTCTCTGCACGCGGCCTTCTTTTGCTATGGCGAACAAGAGGTTCTGTTGCCGTTCGGGTACGTGCGAAAGCAAACGGGCATATCGTGGTGTCTCTTCCTCTACGATATTATTAACGGCTTGTGTCAAGGTCTGTCTATCAGCCGTTTCATTCAGCCCTACCAAATCAAACAGCTCATGACTGATACGCTGCATGGCATAGGTGTTGCCTTCGGCGATTTGATAAATCAAACGAACCAAACCGGCATCAATATGTTTGTTATACTGCTCAAACCAGTAGCATACAAATTCTACATACTTGTCTTCCGGAATAGCCTCTAATCCCATATAAGAGGCGCTATTGTAGAAGGGATGAGCAGAAGCATTAAACATTTCCTCTAACATGTGGCGCTCGCTACCGGAGAAAATGAAATGTGCATTAGTCATGTGCTGAATATAACTGCGCAGCAGAGCTTCAACGTTCTTTTCCGGGTATTTGTTGATCTGCTGGAACTCGTCAAAACAAATGACGCAAGGTTTATCTGCCTGCTCCAGATACCGGAAAATGCTCTCGAATGTATATTCTATCCGGGCATTAGGATTAAGCGACAGGCCAAATTGAGGCATCATACTCAGCGGGTCAACTGACATAGTAACCGTCATCGACTGGACAGTAGCCAGAAATTGGCGTGTAAACTTTTCGCCTTTGTTTTGCAAGGCATCAAATACACAACGTCCGAAAGCGAAGACGAAATCACGCAATGAGGAGGTGTGAAGCAGGTCAACATAGAAGAAATAGTAATTATCCGCCATCTCCGGCAGTCGGCTACAATGTTTTACCAAACGCGACTTACCCATACGACGTTCTGAGACCAGACATATGTTCTCACCTCCATGTATCCCCTTGACCAATCTGGCAGTCTCTTGTATGCGATCACAAAAATAGGGAGCAGGGATGTCGCCTATCAAAACAAAAGGATTGTTAATCATAAACAGTTGACTATTACAGAGTTTCACACTACTAATGCAAAATTACCGGAAATCAATTACCAGAAACCAATAATTTTGCAAATCGGCGACAAAGATACTGCTTTTTGCGCATATATGCAAACAATTAAGCAAAAAACGTGATTAGAGAGTGTTTTTGCCCAATGCAAAGGACATATTTGTGCACATATTGTCCAATCCACGGTGCAAAGGTAGGTTGATTTATTTTGAAATGCGCTTCGTAACAAGAATACTCACCTCATAAAGCAAGTACAAAGGAATTGTTACAAGTACTAAGGTCATTAGATCCGGTGGAGTGATGATTGCTGCCACTATCATTATTATGAGAAACGCGTATTGACGATATTTTGCCAGCATTTCACTATCAATGAAGCCCAGTTTTGCTAAGAAATATGCAATAACCGGTAACTGGAAAACGACACCCATAACCAGCGTTAATGTTACAAAGGTAGAGATATAACTATCCAACGTAATAGTACTATGTACTTGTTCGGCAACGGAGTAAGTTCCCAAGAAACGGAAGGAAATAGGAAAGAGTATGAAATAACTCATCAATACACCCACAATAAAAAGCGTATAGATGATGAGCAGAACGGGAATAGAATACTTGCGTTCGTTTTCATAGAGTGCCGGTGAAATAAAGCGGAATAGTTCAAACAAGATATATGGGGATGCACAAAGCAATCCGAGATAGAGCGATGTACTAATATGCGTCATAAACTGGCTGCTCAAATCTGTTGCAATCAAATCCACTTCGAATGGCGCGAAGTGGAAATCATATCCCGCCCATGCGAAAAAACGCTCAATCCAATGGTATAGACAAAAGTCGCTTTTGCTTGGCGCAAGGAGCAGGTCAAAAGTGGTGTCCTTGAAGCAGAAGATGGCACAAGCAAAAACGGCTGTCACGATCAACACCCTAAACAACATCCAACGGAGCACCTCCAGGTGTCCGCCAAATGTCAGCAGTTGGTTGTCTTTACTCATTCTTAGGCTCTTGCGGAGTTTCCTCGGGTTGATCTTTTCGCTGAGGATCTTCCACCTGGTTGTTTTCGCCTGTAATCTCTTCCCGGACTTCGCTCATCCCGTCTTTAAATTCCTTTACACCTTTGCCGAGACCACGCATAAGTTCCGGTAATTTCTTGCCTCCAAAGAGAAGAAGAGCAATAGCACCGATAACAATGATTTCCGTTGTACCGATGAAAAGTAGAACCATATTAAGCATATGCGTAGTAGTTATTTATCCAGTGTTACAAGAAATATTTCACAGGTATCAAAGTTGATTTCCCAATTGCCCTCCGGCACAGATTCCCAATGGTATTTCTGCGACATTCTGTCCCACCAGCTTTGAAACTTGGAGCCTGTTTCGCCCATATCTTTTACTAATTTCTCGTACAAGTCTGTATTGTCGGCTGTAAGTATTTTTGCCAACTCATTCAGGCCATTACGACGCTCAAAGAGCGTTTGAATCTCATTCTTTTCTTCAGGTGTAACCTGACCTACCAGTTTTTTCATTGTAATTAGTTGAATTGTTCTCTCGCATCCAAAGGATCGAGGTAATCTATTTGTTTTATTTCATTCT
>JAFPZY010000060.1 GCA_017417025.1 Paludibacteraceae bacterium
ACCACTTGCTGCACCCCGCTGGACGCGATTAATGGGTCGATTGAATGCACCAGTGGGACAACGGCTACTTTGAGTTGGAACGCGGTAGATGGAGCGGAGAGTTATAAGGTGAAAGTGCCTGGCAGCAGTACTCATAATGATTGGACAACAGCGACTTCACCGGTACCCGTAACCGGCTTGACTGCCGGACAGAACTATACTGCCTATTTCAAGGCATTGGATACAAACGGTTCGCACTGCTCAGACGGACCGGAAAGCACGAAGACATTTACAACGCCGAAGATAACAGTGACGGGATCATTGAACACATTTGCATATATTTATGGCAACGGACCAAGTGAAGAGAAAGAGTTTACTGTTAGTGGTGTGGGTCTGACAGGAGATATTACGGTGAGTGCGCCGACAAATTATGAAGTAAGTAAAACCAGCGGGTCGGATTACGGGAATAGCGTTTCTTTCAGTCCGACTTCCGGCACATTGGCAAGCAGTACTGTCTATGTCCGTTTGAAAAGCGGTCTGGCGGTTGGTAGTTGTGGTCCGAGCGATATCACCGTCAGCGGCGGCAGTGCAGCGAGTGTGAATGTGGCGGTGAGCGGAACGGTTAGCCCTGCATGCGAGACACCGACCATCAATACGCAGCCTACAGGGGCAACCTACAACCTTAATGCCACGGCGGCTGCCTTGAGCGTCAGCGCAACGAAGAACGGTACAGGTCCGGACCTCACCTACCAGTGGTACAGCAATACGACAAACAACAATACCACCGGCACGCCCATCAGCGGTGCGACGAACAGCACTTACACGCCTGCTACTACTGAAACAGGAACGACATACTATTATTGCGTTGTCAGCAGCGGTGCTTGCTCTTCCACCACTAATGCGGCGGCTGTCATCATCAGCACACCGGCTATTACGGTCAGTTCTGCAAGTATCGCGTTTGGCGAAAGAGCCGTGGACGCGACAACAGGTTATACAGAAACTTTCACGGTCAGCGGTAACAATCTCGCCAAAGACCAGGGACTGACACTTGCCGTGACTGGTGCTAATGCAGCCATGTTCACTTTGAGCAGTAACACGGTGGCAATGACAGAGCAAGGTACGGTAAGCAGCACAGAAATCACCGTCACCTATAAGCCCTCGACTGCAGGCACTCACTCTGCCACGCTGACCGTCAGCAGCACGGGTGCGGCGGATCGGACCATTGCTCTTTCGGGTACAGGCAAATGGGGCGTGACATGGATGCTCGGCACTTCCGAACATGCGACCACTCTGGCGACTAACGGCACTAAACCTACACTGCCATCCGTCCCTGCAAACAATGCTCTCGGCGGTTGTGCAAACACGTTTGTGGGGTGGAGTGCGACACCTGCTTTGACCGGCACAGGGAATACTGCCCCGGATGACTTGTTTACCAGCGCAGCCGGTGCACCGGACATAACCGCCAATACTACCTTTCGCGCCGTGTATGCAACAGGCGCAGGTGATATTACCTCCGTAACCGACGAACTTACAAGAGCAACAACGGAAATAACCAATGGAACGACATCTTATTCAACGTGGAGCAATAAGACCGGCACTTCCGGTGCTGTTTATGCTGGGCAGAGTGCAGGCGGAAATAATGCCATCCAACTTCGTTCCAATAACAGCAACTCCGGCATCATAACTACTACTTCCGGCGGCACAGCAACCAAAGTGGCTGTGGTGTGGAATAGTAATACGTCAAACGACCGCACTATTGATATATATGGCAAGAATACTGCATATTCTGCGGCTACAGATTTGTATAATAACAGTAATCAGGGAAGTCTGTTGGGAACGATTGTCTATGGCACAAGCACAGAACTGGATATAACCGGCGATTATGAGTATATAGGTATCCGCTCGCATGACGGCGCACTCTATTTAGACCAACTGAACATTACATGGACTTCCGATGGCACCACTTATTCCGATTATGTGACTATGTGTTGCGACTTGAAGCCTGTAACTAATTTGGAGGTATCAGGCACTACAGCCAACAGCGTCACCCTGACATGGACGGCTCCGAGTCCTGCAACAGGCATTGACCACCTTGAGTTACGCAACGCTTCGACTAACGCGAAAGTGGGCGGTAATGTAGCAGTCGGCACCACCACCGTTACTGTCTCCGAACTGGTGGAGTGCACAGAGTACACATATTATATAGCCTCTGTCGGTGCGGCTTGCGAGACGGTTTCCGCTACAGTCAATGCACGTCCCTACAGCGGATCGAAGACCGTGAACTATATCTATCACGACGGCGCAACCGCCAATAGTCAGTTCACCACCGACTGCGATAATCCAACCATCACTCTGCCGGCTCCGACGTGGGCACTGCATACGTTCATGGGGTGGTATGATGCTGCGACCGGCGGCAGCAAAGCCGGCGATGGCGGAGCAACATACAACCCTGCCACCTCGCCCGTGACACTGCATGCACAATGGACGGAGACGAACTTCGTGCTGACGCAGACCATTGGCTCGCATACCACAGCCGGCAATGCAGCAGCCAATATCAAGACAAGCGACATAGCAAGCAGCGACCTTGTGCTGACCTACAGCATCAGCGACAACGGCTATGCACTGCCCAAGACGGTGACGGTCAGCGGCGGCGGCATAGCAACATGGGAACTTGGCACCAACTATACTTGGTCGCTATCTGCTGACAAACATACGGCGACATTGACCATCCTGCAAGGACAGACCATCTCTGCCGATGTGACTGTGAACATAGCAGAGCAAGCACGTTATACCGTGACACTGAATGAGCACGGCTCAACCACCACGCAGTACTATGCAGCCGACGACAACCTGTTCACGTGGGACGACATAGCCGACTGCGGCACTAAGAAGTTCTACGGCTGGACGGCTGACGGTGAATGGACGGCCTCTGACGACGAGTCTGGACTGCCTGCA
Organism: Paludibacteraceae bacterium; assembly: GCA_017417025.1. GTDB lineage: Bacteria > Bacteroidota > Bacteroidia > Bacteroidales > Paludibacteraceae > Colicola. The sequence goes on from JAFPZY010000060.1 coordinate 2,935, forward strand.
TCGTGCGTCCGCACCAAAGGCACGGAGACTATGAATAGCACACGTACCTACTATGCCATTTATGCGGATGCCGTTGTACCGCAAAATCCGGGATATGTGAAAGTGACAACCATCTCTGCCGGCACGTATCTGATAGCAGGAACAACATCCTATAACAACTGCTCGTCATGCGATAGTTATGCATACGCTGGACAAAATGGTACAGGAAATTCTGCTACAGGAAATATAACATCGGTCACTATCAGTGACGGGATTATTTCAGCACAAGGTTCAGCTGTTGAAGTGGCTGTTTCATTGGGGACAGGAGGTGACGCAGGATATTTTGCCATCCGGACAGGTAATACCTATATGAAAGGATATAGTGGAAATAACTTGGTTGTTCAAGACGACATTATCTACGATTGGAGTTTGACTGCAGAAGGTTATATACAATCCAAATCCCAACCAACCCGTTATATTGAGTTAAGAAAGGCAAGCACAATTGACAGAATATGCACATATGCAGGTACACAAGATAAATGTTTCCTGTTTAAGAAGCAGACAACCACATACAGCAACTTTGCCACCTCTTGTGCGTTGCACAACATTGCGATAGACGGCGATATCACAGGCGGAACGGTAACAACAAGTCCTACCGCAGGTACTGACGCAGCCGGAGCAGGTCAGGAGGTGACGGTGAATGTAACTCCCGATGCCTGCAAGTATCTCTCGGCATTGGAGTATAATGACGGCAGCGATGACTACGATATTGACATTTCCTCAACGCCATACACCTTCACTATGCCGGAGGCAAATGTTACCGTGACGGCAACGTTCTCTGATAAGTCTGTCACATCTATTGCTCCTGCCACCAACACCAACCGCATATTGATGCAAGGAACATCGTTTGTCGGTGAGCGGATACGTGTCACCTACAACAATGGCGAGACGGAAGACCTGGAATGGGATAATGCCGCCCTTAGTTGGACAGGTGATAACACTTCCACGCTTGGCACTCATACTGTAACAATAGAACTGGATGACGACTGTGTTGTTCCAACCGCGACACATAGCACGAGTTATACCGTAGAGATAACGGACGGCGTGCCGGTTACTTATTACGATGGGAACAATTCTTTTGTTCGCAAATATGAATTGAATGAAATTGTTGGCGTGGACACAATCAGTGGTAAGATTGGCTGTGGCGGATATACTTTTGTGGGTTGGTCGGAGACTGCTATCTCTACTACAGATGATGAGTACGTGCCTGTACACAACTTTGCCGCAACAACAGCCCGCACACTCTACGCCGTATATGCGTTACAAAAGAAACAGGGGTGGATGAGTATAGAGAATGCTACTTGTGTTAAATCCGGTGCGGAGTATCTGTATGTTAAGGTTCGATATTCTGATTCGTTTGCAATGTCTAATACTGCTTCATCAGCAAACTCCAACTATTTGGCAGCAACACTTGTTACAAGTTCTATCAGTACATGGAGAAGGTCTTCGGATAATAAAGATTTTCAGACATATTCAGGAACTCCGGCAGCGGCACTGAAATGGCAGGTAATCAAGTCGTCTGACGATTATTATCTATACAATGCTGATGCAGCGAAATATTTGAAAGTCACTTCATCTGCCATACAACTTACTGCCACTCCTGAAGATAATCTTAACTTTATAACGGGTGGTAATGATTGTGAAGTGTCAATCCAGTCTTCTAATTCAAGTTATTATGCAAGTGGTTATTACACCAATCCAAACTATTATTTCAAACCTTTTGAAAATACCACAACTGGGCATTATCTTATCACACGTGATAGTCTGTTCACTACAATGCCTCCATGTGTGCCGCGCAGTGTCACGTTCTACGGCAACGGCGGTATTGTGAGCGACGGCGTAAATGAGGGTGGCACGCTTGTTATCACTGAGGCCAACCGTGACGATGGCATCACCACACCAACGGCGGCAATGGATATGGCAGACTGCAACGGCAATACATGGGAGTTCTTAGGCTGGTTGAATAGAGAACTTGCAAAGACACGTATCCCCGTGCTTACCACCGACCTGCTCAACGACGGCAGAGGCAACAAGCATTACGATATTATGGATGATGATGAAGAGTACTATGCCGTATATTATAGTACCGACAAACCCGAAACGAAGTACGGAACCATTACGCTGACCAAGGATGATATAGGTCAGAACTATTTTAACAGCGAGCGAACCACTACCAAGACCGTAGCCTCTATGGGTGACTATACATTCGGTTATGTGGATTTGGGACATCAGTCCAGCATTGGTATGCAGTTCGAGAGCGGACTCGGAGAACTGTACAACAAGACCTCATTGGGCAAGATCAACTCCATCAGTTTCACCAACTTCACTGCCGGTGGAGTCAGCAACCTCCTCGTTTATGTAGGTGACGAGGAGAAAGCCACCACCCACCTGCTTGAGGCTGGGGAGATGCAGCATATTGACGGCTCTAACACATGGACATATTATCCTTCAGACAACTATTCATACCTCTATATCAAGGATAATTCCGGTTATGTCAATGTGCAGTCCATCAGCATTGACTTCGGCAATGGTTCAACAATCTATGCCACTACTCCTGACTGCACTCTGCGTGTCACCTACAAAGCGGCGGGCGAGGAAGACCATGTGGTGGAGATTGGCGACGGGAACAGCCACAACCTGCCTGCCTACTATCCCGCAGGCTGCGACGACAAGGAGTTCATCGGCTGGGCGGAAGCAGGCATCTCTGCTCTGCAGCAGACTGCTCCTACTATCTACACCGCCGACGGCTCACTGACCGGCGTAAGCGCACCCAAAACACTCTATGCCGTCTATGCTTCGCGCAACGGCGGCAAAGTGACCGGGTCGCACACTCTGACAGAGGATTTCGAGAGTTATACAACCAGTACAACCTACGGCAATACAGGCGTGACATTCAACAATGCAAACGGTCTGTCGTGGGTGATTGATTATGGAAATGTGACAGGAACAACGGCTAGCACTTTCGGAGGATCAAATTCCAAACACGTAATTCTGTATCCTAATGCAGCACAAGGGTCAGGGATTAATAATGTCCTGAAGATGTCGTCAGGTGTGAATGATGTGATAGGAGTCTCTTTATATGCATTTAAGAATGCTGGTTCTATAACGGGCAAGTTATATTGGTCAGGAAACGGAACATCGTGGACTGAAGAAAATTCTGTCTCTCTGTCACTGTTGAAAAACAATACTCCATATCAGACTTCCAAGACTTTCAATACAGTCCAACAAACATTGTGGATGAAGATTACAGCCTATGAGCCGGGTTTAACTAATGGTCACTATCTATATCTGAATGACATCGTGTTCACAATAGCCGACCGTGAATATTATTACACCGACTATTCCACCACCTGCGAGAAGGCAAGTGCGCCGGTAGCTCTTACTTGGGCGGGCATTGACGGCAGCACCATAGAAACTGGCACTGAGCCTGAAAACGTATCGCTCGGCACGTGGCTCACTCTGCCTGTATTGAGCAAGGACAATTATCGTTTCGATGGCTGGAAAGTTACTATCAACGGCAAACAGAAAGCCGACGTATATCTCGGCGGCGAGACCTTCCTCATCAACCACCCCGTGACCTTCACCGCCCAGTGGACGCAGGTGTTCGGCAGTGTGGTTGTGCCGCAGAACATGCCGGTTGTGGCTGCCAACGGCGTTGGAGTGAAGTCGTCTGTAACGGGCAAGGTGGTTATTAACCGCGCCGGTGCAACCAAACCTGCAGCAGTGCTGACAGGTGCTGATGCCGCTATGTTCACAGCAGTGACCATAGCCGATGGTGTGACAGAAGGAGAGACCACAGTGTTCACTTACAGTGTGACTTATACGCCTTCAGCCGCCAATACTTTCAATGAAGTGCAATTGGCGTTCCGCGATGGCGACGGCACAGGTGCAACGACGGGAGTGACAAGCAGCAACCTGACATTGTCGGGACGCTCGCTGCCTGAACAGTTCGTGATAACGGCACAGGTAAACGGCGTGTATCTCGGTCTGCCTGAAAACACGACCAACAGTGCGCAGCTGATGCCATACGCCGTGACCGATGTGGCAGACGGAACGGCCTTCAATGTGGAGAACACAATGAAATACCATGTTACGGGTAGCATCGACAGCATCCTGCTGATAAGCAGCAATACAGGCGATGATGCCAACCACAAGTTTGCAGGTTTCAAGTCCGGTCTGCGCTCGGCAAACAGCCAGACAGGAGTGCACTACAACTGGTACGTGACCTATAGTGATGGCAAATACCGCTTGTGCAATACAGGTGTGACCGATGATGATGCAGTATGGGCTCTGACCTACAATACGACAAGCGAGAAATTCAATATGATTAAGACCTCCACCGCAGGGACAAATTACCACCGCGACCTCTATCTGCTGCCTATAATGGAGGAGACTGGATATTGGTTGGATATTGTTGATTGGAACATATCTTCTTTGACCATCAATATGAATGGCCGCAAGCTTACAAACGGAGTTGATGCAAAAGTCGGGGAAGGTGAGATGCAGACACTTACCCCCAATACCCGCTATTCATGGACAGGTAATCCTGACCGCACTTATGATGTGCAGATTGGTGCTCCTGCGGCAGGTTCTTATGTAAGGCTGCATGTGGAGTGGGGAACAAAAACAGGAGCAGATGTCAGTGAGCGTCTTTACCGTATGCCTTATATCTACACAGGCAATACAACATTGTCGGATGCGGGGGCAATCACCGCCGCAGACAACATTGTGGTGCGCAGCGGCAGACTGACGGTTAATGCGGATGTTGCAGTGCGCAACGTATATGTATATCCGGGGGCAGAACTTGTAATAGCAAGCAACCGTAAACTGAAAGCGGAAAAAATGTACCTCCGTACAGAGCCTTTCCGCACGGCTGCCCTTGATGACAGAGGAACACTTGATGTAGGGCAACTGTATTACACACGCATAGTAGCGGACAAAGACCATGCTTTCATGTTTGGATTACCTTATGACTCCAAAATAGAGGATATGAGGCTTACTACAGGACAGACAATGGCTTACGGTACAAAGTGGCTGCTTTATACTTACAATGCCGCCAGACGTGCAGAAAATGGTGCAAGTGCTTCTGGTGAGAACTGGCAGGCAGTCTCTGAAACAGTGACTAACATAGAGGCAAAGAAGGCTTACGATTTGCTGTCCGGTTCAGCTTACTATCGCGAGTATTGTTTCCCTGTGAACTATGTAAAGAGGGAGGATGGTCAGACAATTGAAATAACAGACTACACCGGTACAGCAGCAACAGCAAATCCGATACACGGAGGATGGAATCATTTCTGCTCGCCTTACACTCGCAATTATGTTCAGGACTTTAGCGGCTCGCCTGAAGAAGCGGTTAAACTGACGGAACTTACTGAAGATAAGGTCACATACTGGCAGCATGTTCCTGAAGTGATAAATCCGGCAATAGCCTACTTCTATCAAACATCAGCTAATGGTACACTCACCTTTGGCTCCTCTATGCTGACCTTTGCAGGAGTATCCAATATTGCTGCACGCTCACATGAGCAGAAAGTGAACACTCAATGGCTTGTGCTGAATCTGACAGATAAGGCGGGACTGACAGATGAGACCAATTTCTACCTCCATCCGACCAAGTTCAATATTAACTATGAAATCAAATATGACCTTGAGAAGATGCTCGGCTATGCTGCACGTCCGCAATTGTTCAGCATGATGTCATGCGGCGCGCTCTCATTCAACGCTCTGCCCGACTCAATAGCGGAGGAAGGCGTTCAGTTGGGCTACTATGCCGCTGCCGAAGGCGAATATACGTTCTCACTGGCAGACAACAAGTATATGGACAGGCTGCAGGAAGTTTGGCTTGTGGACGGTGATAACGGCACGCTCACCGACTTGCGCAGTGCTGACTACACCTTCACAACCACGGCAGGCGACAACCGCACACGCTTCCGTCTGTTTGTTACCTTCCGTCGCGAGGAACCGCAGACACCTACAGGTGACATGCAACTGCAAGACGGTGAGAACAACAACAATACCCGCAAGTTCGTCTATAAGAACCGTCTCTTCATCCTGCGTGACGGACGCTTGTATGATGTCCTCGGAAACGGTGTTCGTGAGTAATATAATGAATAATTAAAAAACAAAATAAAATGAAAGTTTCAATGAAACATTTGATTGTTCTGTTGGCATTCCTCTGGATGCTGTTGCCGGATGTTCACGCCTGGGGGGAGGTGCAGTCGCCGGCTTATTCGTTCCGTTCTACTTCATCGCTGCAGAGTGCAGGCTCCGGTCTGCCTATGGCGGCTGTGACGGGAGGAGGATTAGTCGGCGACAGACCTGCTTACATAGGCGGTTTGGGTAATCGTAGAGGTGGAGCAATGGATGATAACGGATATGATGATGACGGCGACGAGGGGAACACAAATCCCGGTGCCGAATTGGATAAAGACCCTGATTTGCCTGTAGGTGACGGCATACTGCCATTGCTGCTGATGGCTGCTGTAGCAGCACTGGCGGTCATGCGCCGCAAACGCAAGGCGGCTGAAGACGGCACAAAAGCCGCTTCGCACACCGGCCTTGCCTGACAAGGCTTGCAGCATCAGGCCTGTCTGACAAGTGCGGAACTCTGTCAGGCAGATGCCGCTCCCGCTTTCGTAGGCAGGCGGCAAACGGAACTATCATCAAAATATAGCGGCACAAGCGTGCCGGAAAACCAGTGCAGAACTGCTCCGCGAGGAGCGGTTCTGCACTGCTGAAACAATCAACCTTCATGCATAGGATAATGCCTTTCTGCTGCGGAAGTAATCTTCAGTGCAGAAGAAAACAGCTTCCATCGCAGGCAAAGCCAATGTACAGGAAACAGCCTCCTATTGCGGGCAGCAGGTATAGTACGAGTGTGCCCTGATTAATAGATAGTTCACACTTTTTAGTCGCACTTTTTGTGTAATCGCTACACTTTTTAGTCGCACTTTTTGTATAAATGCTACACTTTTTAGTCGCACTTTTTGGAGGAATGAAAAAAAAGCATTACCTTTGCAGCGTCAAACATAATGTGGACTCACGCCACTGCACGATACTATGGTACGTTATATTATAGAGGAACTTTACCGCTGGAAACAGAATCCGGCCCGCAAACCGCTTGTGCTGCAGGGAGCAAGGCAAGTAGGGAAAACATGGCTAATGCAGCAATTTGCACATGAGGCTTTCCACCACCATGTATATATCAACTTCGAGAGCAACGAACTGCTCCGCCGCCTTTTTGAGCGCGACTTTGACATCAACCGTATTCTGTTGGAGATACAGGTCGCCACAGGAGAGACAGTCACGTCTGACACACTGCTGCTCTTTGACGAGATACAGGAAGCGGGACGCGGTATTACGGCACTCAAGTATTTCTGTGAAGAGCGGCCTGATATTCCGCTTATTGCTGCCGGCTCGCTGTTGGGAATAGCGATGCATGCCAGCGACAGTTTCCCTGTCGGCAAGGTGGATTTCCTGACGCTCTATCCGATGTCGTTTCCTGAATTCTTGGAGGCGACGGGCAATGCGCAGATGGCTCTGCTGCTGCACAGCCGCCGCTGGGAAACAGTGAATACGTTTCTGCCGCAGTTGGAGGCATTGCTCAGACAGTACTATTATGTGGGTGGTATGCCGGAGGCTGTGAAATGCTTTGCCGAGCAACGTGACTGGCAGCGTGTACGTGAGGTGCAGACTGCTATACTGGACAGCTACGACCGCGACTTCTCGAAGCACGCTCCGCTTCAGGAGGTGCCCCGCATACGGTTGGTATGGCGCAGCATCATAGGGCAACTGGCGAAAGAGAACAAGAAGTTCATCTATGGTTTCCTGAAAGAGGGGGCACGCGCCAAAGATTACGAAATAGCCGTAGAGTGGCTGCAGGATGCAGGGCTTATCTACAAAGTGCACCGCACCAAACGGGCAGGAATGCCGCTTGCCGCCTATGAGGATTTTTCGGCCTTTAAGGTCTATCTGTCGGATATAGGGCTGCTCGGGGCACTGGCCAACTTGCCGGTGCAGGTTCTGCTGGATGGGAACCGCGTCTTTACCGATTTCAAGGGAGCACTAACCGAGCAGTACGTAATGCAGCAACTGCGTCTGCGCAAGGACCGGAACATCTACTACTGGTCTGCCGAAAACTCACGTGGAGAGATTGATTTCCTGTTGCAACAGGACGACCGGATTATTCCTGTGGAAGTGAAGGCGGAGGAGAATCTGCAGGCCAAGAGTCTGCGCATGTTTGTCCTGAAAAACGACGGCATGCACGGAGTGCGCTTCTCCATGTCGCCATACAAGGAGCAGGAGTGGATGACCAATTATCCGTTGCCTGCCGTTGAAGCCGCTTTGTCATGACGGCATGACCGGCGGAGAAAGAGACAGCGCAGGTTCCAACTCCAGAAACGGGTGCGCATGAGCGGCGGCACGGCTGCATAGAGAAGCAGGGTGACGGCAAGGCCGACTATTGTGCCGCAGAAGATGTCCTCAAGGAAGTGCTGGCTGAGGTAGATGCGTGAGTATGCTCCTGCCGCCGCAAGCAGGAAACAGAGTGTCTGAATGAGGACGCTTTGTGTTTTATACACCGGCTGCTTGTCCGCACCTGCGGCTGCGGCACGGCGTGCGGCATAGTCGGCGGCAGCCATAGAGAGCACAAGGAAGAGCGTGAAGCAGCTGACGGTGTGCCCCGACGGGCATGAGAGGTAGCGGTGCACTTCCACGCCGTCCACTAAGGGCAACTGCACGTCCGGACAGCGGGCGGCAAACCAGGTGACGGGGCGGTCGGTGCGGAGAAGGAACTTCAGCCCCTGCGAGACAAGCCCCGAGACAATAGTGCTGCAGAGCAGATATGCACTCCAGCCCGCCTTGTAGAACAGCAGCAGGGCGGCAACGGCATAGGGCACCCATTCGCCGACTGCCGTGAAATGGCGGAAGAACATGTCCAGTTGCGCGGTGTGGACGCTGTTGAGCCAGAGGTGGGTCTCCGCTTTCGGAAAGCAGAGCAGCGAACAGCCGATGGCAACAAGCCACAGGACCGACAGAGACAGGAATATCAGGTTGCGTCGCAGCATACAGGCAGGTTTTTTACGGCACGGAGTGTGCTCAGCGGCTTACCGTGCGCCCGTCAGGCATGTAGAGTATGCCGTTGCGCAGGATGAGAAGGTGTCCGTTGATGAATACTTTGCGTGCGGCATCCGGTGTTGCGGGTGCTTCTACGGCAGGAACGTCGGTCGGGTTGTCGGGTATGACGGGACGTAGAGTGAGCAGGTAGAGTTCCTGCATGCAGGCGCGGTACTTGGTGTTTCCGCCGACGGAGGTGATGGTCAGTGCGCGGGTGCCGGCAGGGACTTTGATGTCGTAGAAACGCTCGTTGCGTGTCTCCTGCTTGGCAGTGTCGCGCACGGAGGCGATGAGTTTGTCGTCAGCCTTCACGTCAATCTGCATGCGCTCGGCGGTGTCATAGACAGAGGCGCGGAAGCGTAGCAGCGCCTCTTCGGCGAGTGTCAGTTGTGAGAAAGAGAGCCAGGCATCGGTGGTGGCGGCCCCCATAGTGATGGAGACGGTGCCGTTGGACTGAATCTTGTCGGAGGCATAGCAGTCTGGCACGGCATTGACGAGTGCTTTGGTGAGGGCGGGCAGGCTGATGATGGTGTCGTAGAGGTGCTGTGTGGCCTCCTCTTTCTGCGGGAGGGTGCATGTGGCGGTGCCGGCAGTGCAGGTGAGCGACTGCAGGTCCACGGTCTGTCCTTTCCTGTTGCCCCAGATGTATTCCACCAGCTCGGGGTAGTCTATATAGGGGTTGCGGTTGTGCTGTATGGAGGAAATGCGGTCGGCGCGGCAAATCTCTTTTTCGCTGACGGGGTCGGCGCGGTGCCAGTCAAGCAGGACGGAGACTATGGCAGGCGAGAAACAGAGATAGGTGCGGGGTGAGGCATAGTCGGCATAGGTGTCGTTCCAGCTGATGTTGCGGTAGGCTGTAGCCATGTAGAACCATGCGCGGGCGAAGTCGCCGCGATATTCGGGAGCCGGCTCCCAGCAGATATAGCCGTAGGCGGACTTGGCCTTGGAGTCCATGCGGAAAGAGCCGTTGTCGAACTTGTCGGCTTTGCTGACGTGTCCGGGAGCGGAGTTGCTCTTCTGGCTGTTGGCGCGTGCATCGGAGGGATTGAGGTTGTAGAGGTCGCGGTAGGCGAGCAGCGAGGTGTCGCGCTTGTCGGTGCTGCTCCAGCCCCACCAGGACTTGGGCAGGCAGTGCTCTATGTTCATCGAGCAGGCAGACTCGCCTGCGCGGTTGGGGAAGCGGCGGACGCAGTTGGAGTACATGTCCCATACGCTGCCGTCGTCTTTGACATCGGTGGTGACAAAGGCCCCCCATGTGCCGTTGGTCTTGAGGTCGCCTTTCTGCCATTGTCCGGGCTTGTCGGAGGAGTGGAACTGGCTGGCCCCGTATTCATAGCGCAGTCCGCCGCAGACAGAGTCGTGCAGTGCGGCAAGCAGGAGCGAGTCCTTTTTGCCGTCGGCGTGTGCGTAGTATTTCGGACGAATAGGCTCGGCTTGGGCGACACACAGGCAGCCCATAGCGAGGCAAAGCGGCAGGAGGCGGTGTTTCATGACTTGCGGTCGAGTGTGAGAATGAGGAGGTTGAAGATGACGTACCAGACGATGCAGGCCGTGCCTGCAAAGCATGCGAAGCCGGGTTGGCTGTAGCGGACCGCTTCCGCGATGCAGAAAGCGACAAGCACCACGCAGCCTATGATGAAGATATACTGTGTGCGGCTTTCGCTCCATCCCCTGCCGTGCAGTTTGAGCGAGAAGAAAGGCACTTCGCTGAGCATGAGCCATCCGCTGACAAGGCTGAGGCAGAGCAGGAGCCAGGGCATGGCGTTCCACGCGAGCAGGGCATAGGGCATGCAGGTGATGCCTCCCCAGAAGAGGGCGTTGGCGGGCGTGGCGAGACCGAGGAAAGAGGAGGTCTGGCGCTCGTCGATGTTGAAGCGTGCGAGCCTTGCAGCCGCAAACGCCGCCATGAGCAGTGCGATGAGGCTCCACCAGCCTATGGCTGGGCGCAGGTAGCTGAAGAGCATGACAGCCGGAGCGAGCCCGAAGGTGATGTCGTCGGCAAGCGAGTCCATCTGTATGCCCAGCGGGCCGGACACACCGAGACGGCGGGCTATCAGTCCGTCGAAGAAGTCGAAGAAAGCACCGAGGAGCATGAGTGCAAAAGCGTAGGTGAAAGCTCCGTGCACCGCCATGATGACGGCTACTGCGCCGCAGAGGAGGTTGCAGCAGGTGATGATGTTGGGGATGTGCTTTTTCATAGTATGCAGCAAGTGTTTAGTCCTGTTGTTTTTTGCCGTATTGCGGGTTCACCGTCCGGCGGACAAGCTCTGTAACGAGCAGAGTGACAAGGCAGAAGACCATGACGAGGGCGAAGAAGGCGGTGTAGCCTACAGCTTCCTGCACATAGCCTGCCACCATGCCGGGGAGCATCATGCCCAGAGCCATGAAAGCCGTGCAGAGGGCGTAGTGTGAGGTCTGCCTCTCGCCGGCGGAGAAGTACATGAGATAGAGCATGTAGGCAGTGAAGCCGAAGCCGTATCCGAACTGCTCGACAGCCACAGCGACGCTGAGCCAGAGCATGCTTGTGCCCCCGCTGAGGCTGAGCCACAGATAGACAGCGTCGGGCAGTGTGATGGCGAGAGCCATGAGCCAGAACGAGTTGCGCAGCCCGTGTTTAGCGGCAAAGAGTCCGCCCAGCACTCCTCCGAGCAGGAGCGAGACCACGCCTGTCATGCCGTAGATGAGGCTGTACTGCTCAAGCGTGATGCCGATGCCGCCCGTGTCGGCCCCGCCGAGCATGAAAGGCGTTACCATCTTCAGCAGGAAAGCCTCCGGCAGGCGGAAGAGGAGCATGAACAGCAGGGCGACGAGTATGCCGGGCTTGCGGAAGAAGGTGACAAAAGTGTAGCCGAAGTCGCGCATCACCTGCCTGAACGTATGTCCGTCATGTGTCTGCTGCTGCTCAGCGGCTGCGTCCTCTGCGGGCTTGTCGTTCTGCCTGCGCGGGAGGAAGACGTTGTGCCAGAGCGCGAGCAGTGTGAAGAGCAGCGCGGAGGCTCCGAGCGTGTATTGCCACGAGAGCGGAATGGCCGTGCCGCGGGTCTGCAGCCAGCCCGCGACAAAGACGAGCAGGGAGTTGCAGAAGATGTTGCTCAGGCGGTAGAAGACGCTGCGCAGACCGACATACGCCGCCTGCAGGTGTTCGGTGAGCGCGAGCATGTAGAAGCCGTCGGCCGCTATGTCGTGCGTGGCTGAAGCAAATGCGGTAATGACAAAGAGAATGAGCGTGAGCGAGAAGAGGCTGACTGGCGTTGCGTGCGAGGCAATAAGCTGTGCGTCAGGACGCGGGAGTGTCAGCGTGAGCACAATGAGCATCGCCGCCACCAGTGCCTGCATGACAACAATCCAGCGGCGTTTGGTGCCGACAATGTCGATGAAAGGACTCCAGAGGGGCTTCAGCGTCCAGGGCAGATAGAGCAGCGAGGTGAAGAGTGCCATCTCGCCGTTGGGGACCCCGAGCTGCGTGAACATGGTGACGGAGATGTTGTTCACTATGAAATAGGGTATGCCCTCCGCAAAGTAGAGCGTGGGGACCCATAACCACGGATTTCTTATGCCGGTGCTGTTCATGCGTGCAATCTTTTTAATATACGGGCACGCATGCGCGCGCCCGTATATATATCAGGTGTCAGTCAGCCTGCGGCATGCTGACAAGCCTTGCGTTTTACTGGAAGTTGTAGCGGTTGTCCACCACTTCGGATTTTTCCTCCACCATGTTGATGAGCTGATAGGGGAGGTAAGCATAGCGGTTGTTGAGCTGCTGCACTTCGGTCTGTTCGTTGAATTCGGCCTCTGCGGTCTTCTTGTCGCTTGCGACGAGCATATACACACCGTTGCGTCCTTCCACGGGGCGGCTCAGGGTGTTGGCGTTGATGGCGAGAGCCTTGCCTATGACAGCGGGTTCGGAGCCTCCGTTGCCGAGGCGGTAGGAGCTGAGGGTGACAGCTTCGGCGTTCTGCACTGTGGTGTTGAACTTCTGTGCAGCCTCTTCAAGCGAGCCGAGTCCTTCCATCTCTTTGCTGATGAGAGCGGCTTTCTTGCGGTTGGTGGCTTTCAGGGTGAGTTCGCCCTGCACGTCTTTCATGGGGCGGTATTCGTCCTCGCTGATTTCGGTGAGCAGAGCCACAACGAACTTGTCGCCGCACTCGAAAACATCGCTGACCTGTCCTTCTTTAGCCTCAAAAGCCCAGCGCACGATTGGGCGGCTCGACTTGAGGTCGGCAACCTTGTCGGTGTTCTTGTTGAGCGCGTAAGCGGGTTGCAAGTTCATGCCAGCCTCGGCTGCTGCGCCGCGGAAGAGGTCCTCGGTCTGGTTGTTGACCACAAACTGCTTTGCCTCGTTGTAGAGGACGGAGTAGGTGCGGCTGCTGGGGGTCACTTTGCGCTCAAGTATGGCGAGTTTGACTTTGGGAGTGGCTTTCGACACGTCCATAATCTCGAAGGTCTGTTCGCCGAGGCCGGCCGCCACGTTGAAGCGTGTGCCTTTCTTGCCTGCGAAGGCGGGTTCGGCAATCTGCTTCTGGAGCATGCTTTCGGTGAACCAGCCCAGTTCGTGGTCTTCCTGTCCCTCTTCGGCAGCGATAAGTTTGAGCTGCACTGAGTCGGGCATGGAGTAGCCGCAGTCCATGAGTCGCGCCATGCGGTAGGTGTCGTCCTCAAAGGTGATGTCGGTGACAGCATCCTTGTGTGCGTTCTTGCCGAAAGCGAAGTCCTTATACATCTCGGGGATATTGTCCTCGGAGTAGTTGCGTCCGTCGTACATGATGTCGGAGTTGGTGTTCACCACGAGAGCGATGTCGTCGGTGGTGGCAAACTCCTGCTTGAGGTCGTTCATCAGTTTCTCTGTGGTCTGGAAGTCCTCCTGCGAGGGTTTGATGTCGAAGCATACGTACTCCAGCGAGCGGTTGGGAGTCTGCTTGTACATCTGTTTCTGCTTGTTGTACAGGGCTTTGATGTCGCTGTTTGATACTTTGACGAGCGAGTCTGCGACTGCGGAGTAGGGGCGCATCACATAGCGTACGTCCACGCTCTGCTGGCGTGCGTCGAAAGCGTATTTGGCATCAAGTTTGTTGGCGGTGATAAGGTTCTTGACCAGCTCCGTATATTTTTCCTGCATGCGTGTGAGGCGCACTGCGTTCTCCCAGTAGAGCCAGTAGGTCTGTGCCTGACGGAGGTTGTCCGACTGGTTGTCGTCACCTGTGTTCTCGATGGAGTGGAGGAAGCGCACGAGGTTGTCGCGGCTGAACTGCCCGTTCTCGTCGTAGAAAGCGCGGCGGCTGCGGATAATCTGGTGAGGCTCGGCTCCGATGCAGAGTTCGCTGAGCTCGTCGGCGGTAACGTCCATGCCTATCTCTTTGGCTTGTGCCTGCAGTGTGTAGTCCATGAGCATCATCTGCCAAACCTGGTTGCGGATTTGTGTGGTGGTCTCTTCGTCGAAGTCAGAGCGTCCGCTCTCTATTTTATAGACTTCGGTGAGCCGCTCTCTTGCCGCCTCATAGTCGGTGTAATGCACTTTGTGTCCGGCTATTTCGCCCACGTATTCGCGGTCGCGGTGGAAGAAACTGCTGCCTGAATTGAGGAAGTCTCCAAGAATGAAAGCGAGCATGGCTGCACCCACAATGATGAGCAGGATAACGCCATGATTACGGATTTTTTGTAATGTTGCCATATTGTTTTGTGTGTTTTATGTTTATTTTCTTTGTTAAGCGGGCACCTGAAAGCAGCCCGCGCCAAAATTAGCGTGCAAAGATACGGCTTTTTTTGCAATGCAGCAAATATTTTGCAAGAAAATTGTGCAAGAAGTGCTTTTTATGAGTTTTTCTTCTGCTAAACAGAGGTATCAGGTTAGTGATAAGCGTTCTCGCGGATATGGTTAAACCTCGGAGAGATCCCGGCCCGATAGTGTGTCGATAGTGTGTCGCCAGTCTGATTTGGACAATATGGTGAGGCAAACGTGGGAAAAAACTATCAATTATCAAAACAGCGGGTAAACAGCGGGAAGGTAGCGGGTCGTTAGCGGTAATAAAATTAGTTGAAAGCCGGGGGGGCTTTGTGCAGCCGAAGGTAGTGAGGGGGCGAAAGCCGAAAGCGCACAGCGGGCACAACGACTGCAGGCCGGAGGCCTGCGTACCCGGCAGGTTCGTCACAAAAATGTGCGGGTAATGACGAAAGTTCGTCACAAAAAAGTGCGAGTGGTGGCAAAAGTTCGTCACAAAAATGTGTTTTTATTTGCGTAATCCAAATATAATGAGTACCTTTGCGGCGGAATTGGGAAATGTCCGTTTTTCAGGACAGATAATGACTAAACAAACAGGATTATGGAACGATACATTTCAGCACGATTGACTGACTGGAAAAACATGCCTGCATCACGGCGTAAGCCCCTCATTCTGGAAGGTGCCCGTCAGACAGGCAAGACATGGTTGGCACGCGAATTGGGCAGAACGCAGTTCGAGTCCTTCGTTGAAATCAATTTTGAGAAGCAGCAGGAGGCGTGCTCGTTGTTTGAGGCTAACTTTGACATTCCTCGGATACTGATGGGCATACAGGCATTGACAGGCAGAAAGGTGATGCCTGGTAAAACGCTTCTGTTCTTCGATGAGATACAGTTTGCCCGCAGGGGGCTGCTCTCGCTCAAGTATTTCTATGACGAGTTGCCTCAACTGCATATTATTGCCGCCGGTTCGCTTCTCGGGGTGATTGACCACAAAGATGACTCTTTTCCTGTGGGGAAAGTGTCGTTTGTCCACATCTATCCTCTTTGCTTTACGGAGTTCCTCTGCGCCATCGGCCGTAAGGGGCTGGTGGACTTGCTGCAGTCGGACGACCATATTGCTATAGACTCTTTTGCCGGCATTTATACGGATCTCCTGCGCCAGTACTACTATGTGGGCGGCATGCCGGAAGTCGTTAAAACCTATGCGGAGGAGCAAGACTACAAAGCAGTCCGCCAGGTTCAGAAAGACATATTGGAGTCATACAAGAACGACTTCAGCCATCACCCGCCCAAAGAGATTGTAAAGCGCATGATTATGTTGTGGGAGTCGATTCCGGCACAACTGGCAAAGGAGAACCGGAAATTCGTTTATGCAGCATTGAAGAGCGGGGCGCGTGCACGCGACTTTGAGACATCGTTGCAATGGCTGTGTGATGCCGGCGTAGTAACCAAAGTGACACGTGTCCGTTCAGGCGAGATTCCTCTGCGCGGGTTTGAGGATGCCGATGCCTTCAAACTCTATACGCTTGACATTGGTCTGCATGGAGCGATGGCCGGACTGGACGCAGATACGCTTATGCATGGCAACGAGCTGTTTCTGCAGTACAAAGGCGCTCTGACCGAGCAGTTCGCATTGCAGGAGATGCGCTGCATTGACAATATGGAGATACACTACTGGGCACCGGAGGATAGCCGTGCAGAAATGGATTTTGTGGTGCAGCACGCAGGCGAAGTGATTCCTGTAGAAGTAAAAGCCGAACTGCATCTGCGTGCCAAGTCCATACCTGTTTATATCAGCCGTAATCATCCGAGGCGTGTCATCAGAACCTCGCTTGCACCTTACAGGCAAGGGGATATAGTTACAGACATTCCGTTATATGCCTTCCGGCGGGCGTTTGTCTGAAAAGGAGTTGGCATTGGTGCAGTTATCATCATCAGGCGGCACCCGCGGGCAGGGCTTTTTATGTGGCGGGAGACATTGAATTGTGCAGGAGACTTTGGATTATGCAAATTTGTAGAGCGGATGCAGCAAATTATTATGTTTTTTTGCTGCATTGGCTCTGCAAAATCAGGTTTGTGCTGGTTTACAAGCAGCAAATCCGGCTGTCAGAGAGCCGGATTTGCAAGTGTGGCGGTTGCCTGCTGTTTTATTTGCCAAGACTTATTTTCACGCGCCTTATGCCGGGGTTGTTCTGGATGTCTCCGTAGTAGGGGAAGTTGTTCATTATCAGGCGCACATAAACTATATCCTGGCCTTGCAGACTGATAGTGTAGGTGTCTTTCTTCGAGGTGTTCACGCGTCCGAGTGCTACAGGCATGTCGTCAGCGTTGTAGCCGCAGGCGGTGAACTGTCCGTCGCTCTTTTCGGGCGACGACTTCGGGGTCAGTTTGCCTATCTGGAACGACACTGTCAGTTTGTTCACCGCATTGAACACGGGCGACTGCAGGCCCATGCCCTGCTTGTCGAGCTTCAGCGTGTTGTCGGCATAGAAGTTTTTGGCGGACGCTTCTTTGGTGTTGCCGTTATCGACCAGCAGCCAGCCTTTTGCCAGCACGGGCTCTTCAAGGAACTCGCAACTTATTTCGTCGGTGGTCACGCCGCTGTTGTCGCCTCCGTTGTTGCCGCCGTTGTTGTCACCTCCGTTGTTGCCGTTGTTGTCGGCGGGGTTAATCTCTGATATATAGGCGTTTTTGAACTCAACGGTGGAGCCTTTGTAGTTGCAGAGCGGGCCGATGACGGCAACTTTCGTTCCCACTGCCGGAATCTGGTCAGCCGATGCGAAAGGCTTGTTGTCAAGGTAGTTGGTGTAGTAGCAGTCGATGCTTCCGGTCGCGTCCTGGATGGTCATGTTGATGTTGGTGTATTTGCCGGGCACGTTGGCGGGGTCGGTTTTCACGGCGGTCACAGTGCCCACCACTCTGTATTTCTCCGACGAAGATGCGTCTGCAGCCAGCGCGCTGCCTGCCACAAGCGCCTGTTTGACGGTTATGTCGGTGTAGTCGGCTGTTGTGCTGCCGCCGTTGTTGCCGTTGTTGCCGCCGCCCGAAGTGCCTCCTTCGCCGCGTTTGAGCAGGCGCATAGTGCCGTTCTTTATCTCAATGGTAGTGCTCTGGTAAACTTCCAGTTTGCCGGTCAGCACCACGAGGTCGCCTTTCTTCACCGTGTCGGTTATCACGCAGTAGTAGGCTTCCAGTATGCCTTCGGCGGCACCGGCATCGTCAGCCAGCCATGCAGTCTGTTGGATGACAGCGCTGTTCTGCTGCGAAGGTTTGGGGTCCCATGCCGAGATGACATAGCCTTTCACCACAACCTCGTCCGTTGATGTGCGCATATCTACGGCCTGTGCGCATGTCAGTGTGTCGGCCTCTACCGGATTAACAGTGCTGTCCTGGGGCGTTACGCTCGGACCTGGACCCGGCGACGGGGCATTCTTCTCGTTACAGGACACCAGACCGACAATCGCGGCCGTCAGAAGGACGGGGATGAGTTTGATAGCTTTCATAATATGTTTTTGTTTTGATATGCAGTGTGTTATGACGCTCTTCGCCGGCAGATGACCGGCTCTGCACCTTTTTAAGCATGCAAAGATAAGCATATTTTTGTGTTTGTGCAAATTTTAGTGCAAAAAAGTGTTTTTTTTATTCAAAAAATTTGTAATGTCGAAAATATGTTGTACCTTTGCACGCTTTTTGAAAATAATCATTATTGTTTAACTAAAAAGGGGGACGCAAAATCCCCGTGAGGAGGACAAAACTATAGCAAATCCACAAAAGGCCCCCGTTCGCAGAGGCGGCCGCGTAGAAAAAGAACTGCCGAACAGGATTAACGACAAAATCCGCGGCGTGAGAGAGGTGCGCCTCGTCGGCGACAATGTCGAGCAGGGAATTTATTCCTATGAAGAGGCCATGCGTATTGCTGACGTACAGAACCTTGATTTGGTGGAGATATCCGCCACTGCCGACCCGCCCGTTTGCAGGATAATTGACTATCAGAAGTTCCTCTACCAGAAAAAACGCAAGGAGAAAGAGCAGAAACAGAACTCCAAGAAGGTGGAAATCAAGGAGATAAGGTTCGGGCCGCAGACCGATGAGCACGACTATAACTTCAAGCTCAAGCATGCACGCGAGTTCCTCGCCGACGGCAACAAGGTGAAGTCCTATGTGTTCTTCCGCGGACGGAGCATCCTCTTCAAAGAGCAGGGCGAACTGCTGCTGGCGCGCTTCTGCAACGACCTTGAGGAAGTCGGCAAACCCGAAGCCATGCCCAAACTTGAGGGAAAACGCATGATTGTCATCATCGCACCCAAAAAATAGTTCCCTCGCGCGCACAGGTACATTATATATTATATATAGACAGAAAACACTCTTCGGCCCTAAGGCTGCCGCGAGTGCAATAAATAACAAACTAAATTCAAAACAAAATGCCAAAGGTAAAGACTAATTCCGGTGCAAAAAAAAGATTCGCTCTTACCGGAACCGGTAAAGTTAAGCGTAAACACGCTTACAAGAGTCACATTCTGACCAAAAAGACGAAAAAGCAGAAACGTAATCTGACTCATGTCGCTATGGTCGATCAGTCAAACATGCGCAGTCTCCGCGAAATGCTGCTGCTGCGTTGAGTATTAACCACCAAAAATTTACAGAACTATGCCAAGATCAGTAAATCACGTAGCTTCTCGCGAACGCCGCAAGAAGATCATGAGCCTCACAAGAGGTAACTTTGGTGGCCGTGCTAATGTATGGACAGTCGCCAAAAACACATGGGAAAAAGGACTGCAGTATGCTTACCGTGACCGCAAGAACAGAAAACGCACTTTCCGCTCGCTCTGGATCCAGCGTATCAATGCGGCCGCCCGTCTCGAAGGGACAAGCTACAGCCAGCTCATGTGCGCACTCAAAAAGGCGGGTATCGAAATCAACCGCAAGGTGCTTGCCGACCTCGCCATGAACCAGCCGCAGGCTTTCAAAGCCATCGCTGCACAGGCTAAAATGAGTGTCTGACCGCTCTTACGCGTGTTACTTGCCTGATTTGCACTTGCAAATTGCGCTTGACAAAAAGGCGTTCCCCCGCGGGAACGCCTTTTTTGTTTTCTATTGACACCTTATATATTATTGTCATTTCTCAGAACGACTATCCGTGCCTGAACTCTGAAAATGCCGCTGTGCAGGATAGGCCTTTTCGGGCAAAACAAAAACACAAAAAAGTATGTCACAAAAAACGACCGTTTTTTGTGACATATATTTCTTTGCCGACTATTACGTCTCAATTTCGCTTGCAAAGATAATGCAAAAATTTCGTTCCTGCAAATTTTTCTTGCACTTTTTGTAATTTTTGTGCTACTTTGCCTTTATTTTTGTATAGTCCAACCGCTTCTTTTCTTTCTCCCAAGCCTTGTTTGTAGGGGACTTTTACCACTGTCGGATTACTAAAGAAAAGTATGTCACAAAAAACGGTCGTTTTTTATAGCATAGTTTCTTTTGTTCCGGCGCATTTGCCGCTACGCGCCACGCGCACGCACGCAATATATTAAGGAGAGGATAAAGGCAGAATAAAGATAGGATAAGAGAAGATATAGTAAGATAAGGAGATAAGGAGATAACGAAATATCAATTATCAATTGCCAATTGCCCACCGGGTACGCAGGCTTCCGGCCTGCGAACAGGAATGACACAATGCAACCGAAACACCAAAAACAATGACACTTTGACAAAGCAGAAAAGCAAAAACAATCAGC
>JAFPZY010000061.1 GCA_017417025.1 Paludibacteraceae bacterium
CCCACGGCGCACTACGCGCCCGAACCCGCGCATTCTTTTGCGCCCTCACCCTCGCACTGCTCACCTCGGCGGCTGTATCTGCCCAAGACTGGGGTAATGAAGCCACCGGCGGAGCAGGAGTCAATATCGATGCGGCATTTGCCAGTGTCACAATCAATGTCACCACGGTCGGTGCCACCAAGCGGGTGCAAATGACAGCATCAGAAAGCGGAAATAAAGTGTGGCTTGCTCTTGTCGTGGACGGTAGCCTGTCGGTCAGTTCCATTGATGACATCCCTGTAGGCACGTACACCATCACCAACACGGGCGCGGCAGGCACGGCACTGGCCTCGCAGGGACTCTCAGGGTCGAATATCATCGGCACTGGCGGACTGAGTTCCGCCAAGTATCTCCATGCTACAGGCGGTACGGCGTATGTGTTTGACGACAACACAGACGACCATCACCACCTGATTCACCTGCGTGCAACGGAGTTTCACCAGTCCGTAATGAATAGTGCTGACGGCAGGGTGAAATGCCAATTTACACCGGATGGAGACTTGATGACCAACACATATCCAACAACTCTTTCCACTTGCGGCAGCGGCACAGCGGCTGGTGACGGTTGGTTTGAAGGTGCTATGGTTTTTGGTTACGATAACACGGTCACTGCTACTCCCACTGCTCCTGCCACATTTGTTGAATGGCGGGACGGGGACGGCAATGTGATTAGTACCGACAACCCCTATACATTCATAGCATGGGGACCGAAAGAAGTTGTTGCCGTATTCTCTGACGGTGTTGGATGTCCATCTGCCACCCCTGCTACTCCCACCTATGAGGTCACTGCCACAGTATCACCCGCAGGAGCAGGCACGGTAACAGGCACAGGTACGTTTGATGAGGGCAACGATGTCACCCTCACCGCCAATCCTGCCAACCGCCGCTACCGCTTTGTCCGTTGGATGGAAAATAAAAGCGAGGTAGGGACAGATGTCACATACAACATCAACGACATTGCCGCTGCACACACGCTGGTTGCTGAGTTCGAGGAGATACCCGTCACTCTTGATGACAACGGGACATCCGACTATTACACCGCCACACTCGCCACCTTCAGCACAGAGACGGACTTCCAGCTTATGCGCACTTTCTATGCCGGAATGTGGAACACCGTCTGCTTCCCCTTCGACCTTACTGCTGACCAGATTGCAGCGTCCGACATGAGCACCGCCACCTTCTACACCCTCTCCTCTGTCACAGGCGACGCTGCCAAAGGTCTGGACTTCAACGTGATCGAGGTAACATCACTCTCCGCCCGCACGCCTTATCTCGTGCAGGTCAGCGGCGCGAACATCGTCAATCCCGTCTTTGAAGGAGTAACGCTGGCAGCAAGTGCCTTCACCAACAACACGTCAGGCACTAATGTCGGCGATACGACGTTCTTCGGCACCGTGCACCCCACCGACCTTGAGATAGGCGAGAACAGCGGCTTCCTCTTCCTCGGCCAGAACAACGCCCTTTATTGGCCCAATGTAGCCAACAAGATTCGTGCTTTCCGTGCCTACTTCTATAGCGGCAGTTCCGTTGTACAGTCCGTTCATCCCCGTGCCCGCATAGTGGTCAAAGAACAGACTGCCACCGACCTGTCCGACAAGGCAGACGAGTCCTTCAACTCCGACAACGCCGCCCGCAAGTACATGCAGGACGGAGTGCTCGTTATCGAGAAGAACGGCAAGAAGTACAACGCTGTCGGACAAGAGATGGAGTAGTAGAAAGCTGTTTTGAGTCGAAAGTCGTACAACTAAAAACACAACAACCATGAAAAGAAAATATGTATATCCCGTGACCACCACGGCAGAAACAATGTCAATAAACATGCTTTGCGCCAGCGGCGGCGCACCCACTCCGTCACACGACACAAGCTCCGGCGGAGGTGGCGACCCGCAAAACGCAATCTAATTGACATTTGAGTCGAAAAATAAAAGTCGAGAGCCCACAGCGGGCACAAACACCGCAGGACGGTGACTGACCGCAGGACGGGCACTGACCGCAGGACGGGCATTGACCGCAGGCTGGAAGCCTGCGTACCCGGTGGACATTGACGCAGAGCCGCAAGAATTGCGGCTCTGTATTTGTAAAAACAGAGTAAATATTAAGAGACTAAATGGTAAAAAAAGAGTAAATAGTTGTTGCCGGAAAGGAGCCGGCACTACTATATTATGCCGAAGGACCAGCCGGATTGCTGCAGGGCGGAGATGACTTCAGGCAGGGACTGAAGCATGTTGGCAGAAGCCTTGATGCTGTCGTGGAAGAGGATAACACTGCCATTGCGGACATACCGAAGTACGGCACGCTCAATCTGCGCAGGAGTGTAGTGCGGGTTGTAGTCGTGCGTGATGATGTCCCAAAGCACCACAGTGTAGTCCTGCCCGCGCAACCAGTCGTGCTTCTGCAATCCGGCTTTGCCATACGGCGGACGGAAGAGCTTGCGGTCACGCTTAACGCCGGCATCGTCCATCGCCTTTTCCGCCTTCAGAATGTTGTCCGCATACATGCCGAGCGGCCTACCCCAGCCCGCCAAGTGGTTGTATGTGTGGTTGCCGACACTATGTCCGCGCCTCACCACCTCGCGCGCAAGGTCAGGATAGCGGGCGACATTCTCCCCGACCCAGAAAAAGGTGGCCTTCACGTTATAACGGTCGAGGATATCAAGCACTTGCGGCGTGACTTCGGGGACAGGGCCATCGTCAAAAGTGAGATAGACACACCGCGCGGAGGAAGGTTTCCTCCACACGGCATCTCTGTAAAACAACCTCAGCCAGCAAGGCAGTTGGAAAGACCAGCGCATGCTTACACCGTCATCGGAGCCTGCGCGTCCACGTCCCACACGAGTGCCGAAGCACCGAGGATGGCAGCGTCAGAGCCGTTCAAGCTGGAGAAGAGCACCTTTACTTTGTCCTTCCAGAAGCGGACCACGTTCTCGTTCATGGAGCGCACAACGGGCTGCATGAGAATGTCACCGGCTTTGGTCAGTCCGCCGAAGAGGACAATAGCTTCCGGCGCAGAGAAGGCGATGAAGTCCGCCAGTTTCTGGCCGAGGAGAGTGCCGGTGTACTCGAATATGTCCTTGGCGAGTTTGTCGCCCTTCATAGCAGCCTCGAACACGTCTTTAGAGGTTATGTCCTCGAGTTTTATGTCACGCAAGAGGGACTTCTTTGTGCCGTCGGCGAGCCACTCCTGCGCCGTGCGCGCCACTCCGTTGGCAGAGGCGTAAGCTTCGATGCAGCCGCGCTGTCCGCAGCCGCAGAGACGTGCCGAAGAACCGCGTTCAATCTTGGTGTGACCCAATTCGCCGGCGAAACCATCGTGCCCATATACCACTTTGCCATCAATGACTATGCCAGAGCCGACCCCCGTGCCGAGGGTTATCATAATGAAGTTCTTCATGCCTTTCGCCACTCCGTAAGTCATTTCGCCCATAGCGGCAGCGTTGGCATCGTTGGTGATGCGGCAAGGAACCCCCATGCGGTCGGAAATCATGCGCGCAAAGGGGACGATGCCCTTCCAGGGGAGGTTGGCAGCGTTTTCGATGTTGCCGGTGTAGTAGTTGGCATTGGGTGCTCCCGCCCCCACTCCCCTGATGAGGTCGATGCCGCCGTGAACCTCCACGAGCTTCATCATCTCGGCGCAGAGAACGTCGCAGTATTCGTCAATGTCGGGATACTGCTGTGTTTTGATGGAGGATGAGTTGAGCACGTGTCCGCGCGCATCAACGATGCCGAACTTGGTGTTCGTGCCCCCCATGTCGATACCGATTACGTAAGGTTTTTCCATAGTGTGTCGGGTGTTTGTTTATAGTATTAGGATGATTATGGTTTGATGACTGTATGATTAGAGTTTGATGACTGTATGATTAGAGTTTGATGACGGGGCTATTATAGTTTTATCACGGTATGACTACGGTTTTGCCTCGGCAGGATAAGGGTATGATCCGCTTAATGACCGCTGCCGATAGTCTCTCGATAGTGTCTCGTCAGTCTGATTTGCCCATACAGGTGACAGCAACGGCGGCTAACTATTCTTTACAGGCGCACCAGTTTCCGCATTCTTTTTCTCTCGGCTGCCGACGAGGGCAAACCAAAGAATATAAAGCATAGCAATGAGCGGCACGATGTAACTTGGAATGAAGCCGACCTTGTCCGCCAGATGACTCTGCAGAATAGGCAGTATGCCTCCGCCGAAGACCATCATCATAAACAGTCCGCTGGCGATGCTGGTGTTCTCGCCCAGCCCCTGCACCGAGAGATTGAAGATAGAGCCCCACATGATGCTCGTGCATAGTCCGCAGAGCACAAAGAACATCGCTCCCACAGGAATAGGCTGCGTTATGAAAGTGAAAGTGGCTTTGTCGATAGCAGGAAAATCAACAGTCATCCTGTCGCCAAGCACCATACCCAGCACCAGCAACAGCGTCCCCAGCACACTGACCACAGTGAGCATGGCCCGCGACGAAATGCGTCCTCCGAACAGCCCTCCGGTCAGCCGCCCGCACAGCATAAGGAACCAATAAACCCCAACAATGATTCCGCTCACCGAGGGCAAAACGCCCACTTGCGACGAAGTGAGATAGAGGTTGGTGACGTTGGCGATAGTCACCTCCATGCCGACATAGAGCCATACGGCAAGGCAGCCGAGCACCAGATGACGGTGACGAAGCGTCTCTTTTATGGCAGCCCCCATCTTCCCGCGCTGCTCGCCCAACTCCATCCTTGCACGCGCCGCCTCCAGCTCCGGCTCGGGGATACGGGCAAAGCAGAGCACCACAAAAGCAAAGGCAAAAATGCCCATGGCAATGAAGAGCGCAGGGTTGGCATCGCCGATGTGCGTGTTGGGAGTGACCTCGCCAATAAGATAGCCGACCAGTACAGGCACGATGGTGGCATTCAGGCTGTTGCAACTGCCGCCCCACTGGACAAGCTGGTTGCCGCGGCTGCCACCGCCGCCGATGGTGTTGAGCATGGGATTGACAATAGAATTGAGCATGCACATGGAGAATCCGCTGACAAAAGCGCCAGTGAGATAAACGCCGAAACTGGCGAGACGGCCGCTCAGGAAAGTGATGCACACGCCGGTGAAGCCGATGCCGACCGCCAGCAGGGAGGTCACTTTGTAGCCGTAGCGCTTGAGGAGCATGCCCGCGGGCAGCCCCATGCAGGCATAGGCGATGAAGTTGGCGGCATTGCCAAGTTGCGACATGGCGTTTGAAGCCTTGAACTGGGCGCGGACAATAACGCCGAATGGGTCCTGCAAACCGGTGACAAACGAAATCATGCCGAAAAGGAAGAACATGATGACGATGGTCAGAACGTTGCTTTGCGATTGTTGTTTCATCTATGCTTTGTTTATTGAGTTTACCTGAAAATCAGAGGTTTTCGCGCAGGAACATGAGCAGGCGCTGATGCAGGTGCGCGTAGTTGTTGCGCTTGCCGAGGAAGTGGTTGTCGTCCGGATAGAGCTGCATCTCAAACTGCTTGCCCGCCTGCACGAGAGCATCGATGTACAGCATGGTGTTCTGGGCATGCACATTGTCGTCCGCCATGCCATGCACAATGAGCAGCCGCCCCTGCAAATCAGCGGCTCTGGCAATGACGGAAGCCGCCTCATAGCCGCGGTCGTTGACCTGCGGGCGGCGCATGTAGCGCTCGGTGTAACCGGTGTCGTAGAGCGTCCAGTCGGTGACGGGGGCAATGGCAAAGCCGCACTTGAAGGGGCTGCCGGCAGTGCTCATGGTCATTATGGTCTGATAGCCGCCGTAGCTCCAGCCGCCGAGACACATACGCTCTTTGTCGGCATAAGGCAACGACGCCACGTAGCGGGCGGCGCTGATGTGGTCCTCCGCCTCTTTCACGCCGAGCTGCATGTAAGTCTCGTTGCGGAAAGCGCGGCCGCGGCAGTCGGTGCCGCGCGGATCGACGCAGACCACGAGATAGCCCTGCTGCGCAAGATAATGCTCCCAGCGCTTGCGCCAGCGGTCAAGCACGCGCTGCGAGGCGGGGCCGCTGTACTGCATCATGACAACGGGATACTTTTTAGCCGCATCAAACCCTGCGGGCTTTATCATCCAGCCGTTGAGCGTGTCGCCGCGCTCCGTAGTGAAGCTGAAAAACTCCATGCCGTTCAGCCCGAGCGCGTTCCACTCGCTTGCCAGAGAGGTGTTGTCGAGCAACAGTTTCTGCTCACGCAGCCTGCCCTTCTCTATTTTGTAGAGAGTGTATTTGGCCGGCGTTGCCGTGCTCTCGAAGATGCCGACAGCCTGCCTGCGGTCAGCCGACAAGCGGAGCCGCCAAGTCCCGTCTCCGGAGGTCATGCGCCAATTGGTTTTCCGCTTGTAGTCAGCGGCATAGGCGTGCCGAGTCATGGGAGTGGGCGCAGCCTCGTAATAGACCAGGCTCTGCGTCTCGTCGGTGCCGCAAACCGAAGTCACGTCCATGCCCGCGGCCGTCAGCACCGCCGCCTCGCGCCCGTCCTCCTCGTGGAGGAAAAGCTGCCTCCAGCCGTTCTTCTCGCTCAGCACGATGAAGCGGCCGTCAGAGAGCCACTGCCAGGAGTCGAACAGCGAGTAGTCGCAGAAATACTTGTCCTGCACCTCCCTGTATATTACGCGCGCGACAGTGGAGTTGGGGTTGCAGGCGTAGATTTCCATATTGGTCTGGTCGCGGTTGATTTTCTGCACCACAAGCTCGTAGTTCACGGTCTGCTCCTTGCCTTTGGCTGCGCGGTTGGGGACAGTGCGCCAGCACAGACGCGGCAGATAGTCGTCGTCGTCAATGTTTATCTTCATTGTCCTCACGCCCTTTGTATGTATGTCATAGACGCAGAGCGAAGCTTTGGCGTTGCGGTCGCCCGCCTTAGGATAGCGCAAAGAGTGCGACACGGGGTACAGGAGCGGCTTGGCTGTTTCTGCATCAAGATACTCCTGCCACGTGAACGAGGGCACTCCTGTCTCGTCAAGCCGGATGTACGCCACCTGCCTCGAGTCGGGCGAGAAAGCGAACATGCGCGTTATGCCGAACTCCTCCTCATAGAGCCAGTCGCTCACGCCGCAGAGCACCTCCTTGCTGTCCTCCGTGACGAGGGCGACCTCGGTGTTGAAGTCCACCTTGTAAATCCAGGGGATGTTGTCTTTTATATAAACCACATACTTGCCGTTTGGCGACATCAGCGCCTCGCGCCCGTGCCCGATGGGGAAACGCTTGTCCTTCTGCACGTCCTGCAGATACCAGTCGTACTCGCGCGAATGGCGGAAAAGGACTGTTTCGTTCTCCTTTCG
Organism: Paludibacteraceae bacterium; assembly: GCA_017417025.1. Classification (GTDB taxonomy): domain Bacteria; phylum Bacteroidota; class Bacteroidia; order Bacteroidales; family Paludibacteraceae; genus Colicola. The sequence goes on from JAFPZY010000061.1 coordinate 7,313, forward strand.
CAGCTGCAGACGCTGCTCCGGTTTGCCGTCAAGCACGCTGTCAATAGCCGCAGCAGACATGGTCTGCGGCTTGTAGTGCCCTGACAATATGTCGGACAACAAATCGGCCTGCACCATGAGCGGACACAGAGCAAGCATCACTGAAAGAGATATATGCCGGACAAGAGGAGCGGCGTTGTTTTCTACAAAGTGTCTCATCATTTTGCAAAATAAAGTTTCCGCGTGCAAAGGTACAAAAAACAAGCCAACCCTGCAAGAGTGACACAAAAAAAATCTGCCTGACCTCTTTTCAAGTCAGGCAGATTCTGCTTTTCCGTGCTGCGAGCCGCCCTATAAGGCGGTCCTCACACTGTCTGGTTCTACTGCTTTTGTTCACTATCTGTCAGCTGTTTGCCGTCCTGACCGATAAAACGCCTGTCGAGCATTCCGAGGTTCTGGTTTTCTGTCACTCTCACTCCGTATTTTCTATGCCATTTGGCTTTAAGGCTTGTAAGCCAGCCCTTGCAGACATAAGCATAGACAAACGGATGCAACTGAAGGCGCAATCCTCTGCCGTATTGTGCGGCATAAGTTTCGATTTCGTTCTGCAACCGGTCGGTAAAGAGGATTGACGGTTGTATTTTCCCCTTCCCCATACACGTCGGACAGACCTCTGTCACGTCCATTTCCACCGCGGGGCGCACGCGCTGGCGTGTAATCTGCATCAGTCCGAACTTGGTTAGCGGCAGTACATGGTGTTTGGCGCGGTCCTTCTCCATGAGCATGCGCACATGGTCATACAGTTTCTGCTGGTTGTCTTTGGAATCCATGTCTATAAAATCGACGATGATGATTCCTCCGATGTCTCTGAGCCGCATCTGGTGTGCTATTTCGTCAGCAGCAAGCATGTTGAACCGGAACGCATTCTCCTCCTGGTCTTCAAACAGTTTTTTGGAGCCGGAATTGACATCAATGGAGAACAGGGCCTCCGTTTTGTCGATGGTCAGGTAGCCTCCGTTGCCGAAGCCCACCACCCTGCCGAGTCCGGTCTTGGTCTGCCGTGTCAGGTCGAAATGGTCGAAGAGAGGCTGTTCGCCGGTATAGAGACGGACGATACCCGCTTTGTCGGGGGCAATCAGCTCAACATACCTCTTAACCTCGCCGAACATCTCCTCGTCGTTAATCTGTATGCTCTCGAAATCGGGGCTGAATATATCGCGGATTATTCCGATGGTCCTTCCGATTTCGGCATTTACGAGCCGGACTTCTTCGTCACGGTTTCTGGCAGCGTTTTGTTTGCTTTTAGCCTTTGTATCAGGCAGCTGGAGTTTTCTCAGAGTGTCTTCCCATCTTTTGGCGAGCAGCCGCATTTCGCTGTCCAGTTCAGCAGCCCGCTTGTCTTCCGCCATTGTCCGGACAATCACCCCGAAGCCTTGCGGCTTGATGGCCTGAAGCAGTTGCTTGAGCCGGCTTCGTTCCGCTTCGCGCTTTATTTTCTGGCTGACCATCACTTTGTCAGCGAAAGGCAGAAGCACCATGTTACGCCCTGCAAGGTTGATTTCGGCAGTCAGGCGGGGGCCTTTGGTGTTGATAGGCTCTTTTATAACCTGCACAAGTATCAGGTCGCCGGTCTTGAGCAGGTCGGCTATCTGCCCGTCTTTGCCGAGATTGGCACCGCTGTTAGGCACAGGCTGCGACGGCTGTTTGCGTCTGTCGGACATGAGGGCAGTGACATATTTTCTGAAAGGAATGAACTGCGGTCCCAAATCCAGATAGTGAAGAAAAGCATCTTTTTCGTGACCTACATCAACGAAAGCAGCATTCAGCGCCGGCATCACTTTTTTGACGCGGCCGAGGTAGATGTTGCCAACCGAGAAATTGTCTTCTGCCGATTTCTCGCGGCTTATTTCCTGCAGTCTGCCGTCTTCGGTGAGAGCGATGGTTACTTCGTCGGGCTGCACGTCAACAAAGAGTTCGCTTTTCATCTTTCAACATGTACATTAAAAAGGCTCTGTCGCCCTCTGACCTGCGCCCAAGCCAGATTTAACGCCACAGAGCCGGTTCTTTCAGTGCGTCACGGAGCACTTATCCCATGCAGGGATTACTTGTGCTTATGACGATTCTTGCGCAAACGTTTTTTACGTTTGTGGGTGGACATTTTATGTCTCTTGTGTTTTTTTCCGTTTGGCATAGTCGTTTACTATTTGGTTGTTTTTCAGTCTATTTTGTTTTCTTTTACAGCCTCTGCAAAGAAAGAAGAGGGCTTGAAAGAGGGAACACGGTGCTCCGGAACAACAATAGAAGTCTGCTTGGAGATGTTGCGGGCCACTTTCTTGGCGCGTGTCTTGGTGCCGAAGGTGCCGAAGCCGCGAAGATAAACGGCCTCACCCTTGATAATGTTCTTTTTTACGGTTGCCATGAAGGACTCTACCACCTGAGAGATGGTGACCTGGTCATAGCCGGTCTGGATTGCGATCGAGTTGATCAATTCTGCTTTTGTCATAATTACAAATGTTTATATATTTTTTACTTTTTTTCTGTTATGTTTCAGGTGCTCCGTCCCCTAAAGGGGAAATTTCGGTGCAAAGGTACTATATTTTTTTGATTTACAAAACTTTTTCCCAGAAAAAAAACATTTTTTTGAACTTTTTTTTGCTTTTTGCAATTTCAGCCCTCCCCGCAAACGAATTGCGCGCGCACGCGTACATTATTATATATAAATCTCTGCCGCCCCGCCCACGCACTACACACGTGCATGCGGCAAAAAAACACCCGCCTGACCTGCAAAAAGGTGAAAAACCTCTTGCACTAATGAAAAAAAAGTCGTATCTTTGCAGGCTGAAAAGTATTATACAAAAAAATATCAACAAGGCTATGAACAACATCAAACTTCGTCTGATTGTCATGAACTTTCTTGAGTTCGCCGTCTGGGGCGCGTATCTGACATGCATGGGCACATACCTCGCCACGCACGGTCTGGGCACACACATCGGCTGGTTCTACTCCATCCAGGGTATCGTCAGTCTCTTCATGCCGGCCCTCATAGGCATTGTGGCCGACCGCTGGATTCCGGCGCAGAAGCTCCTGTCGCTCTGCCACGCTCTCGCGGGCGCGTTCATGGTCTCGGTGGGCGCTTACGGGCTGATGAGCGGCGACGCTCTGCAGTTCGGCATGCTCTTTACGCTTTACACTTTCTCCGTGGCTTTCTTCATGCCCACCATCGCACTGAGCAACTCCGTGGCGTTCAATGCTTTGGTAAAATCCGGACTTGACACAGTGAAGGACTTTCCCCCCATACGTGTTTTCGGCACGGTCGGCTTTATCGTGACAATGTGGATTGTCGATTTGTGCGGTTTCCAGCCAACAGCATGGCAGTTTGTTGTCAGCGGCGGCCTGAGCATCGTGCTGGCGGTCTATTCGCTCACTCTGCCGGAGTGCGAAATCAAGAAAGGTGCTGAAAACCAGTCGATGGCAGAGGCGCTCGGACTGAAAGCGTTCTCGCTCTTCAAGCAGAAAAAGATGGCGCTGTTCTTCCTCTTCTCCATGTTCCTCGGCGTTAGTCTGCAGATAACCAACGGCTACGCCAACCCCTTCCTCACCAGCTTCAGCGCCATTGAAGAGTTCGCCAGCACCTTCGGCGTGCAGCATGCCAACATACTCATCTCCGTTTCGCAGATATGCGAGGCGCTGTGCATACTCCTCATCCCGTATTTCCTGAAGAAATTCGGCATCAAGAACGTCATGTTCATGGCTATGATTGCCTGGGTGCTGCGCTTCGGGCTCTTTGGTGCGGGCAATCCGGGTGCAGGCGTATGGATGTTCGTCCTCAGCTGCGTTGTTTACGGCTTCGCCTTCGACTTCTTCAACATCAGCGGGGCGCTGTATGTCGATCAGGAGACTTCACCCGAAATGCGCTCCTCCGCACAGGGGCTGTTTATGATGATGACCAACGGCGTTGGCGCCACTATAGGCACACTCAGCGCGCAAGCCATTGTCAATAAGCTTGTCTATCTGCCTGCAGAACAAGGGGCTACGCCCGTCGAAATATGGACCGGCTGGCAGAACTGCTGGTACATCTTCGCAGGATATGCACTGGTGGTGGCGGTTCTTTTCTGGCTCCTTTTCCCAAAAACTCCGGTAAAACAATAAGACATGATAAAGAAAACTTTTGCTGCGGCATTACTCATGCTGCCTTTCGCGCTCAATGCGCAACAAATAACCACACAAGTGCTTGACAACCTGCGCGGAAGTTTCCAACCCACGCCACAGGACAAGGCGGTGAGAAACGCCATCGGCAAGACCGACATGCGCAACCTCGTCTTCAACCAGGACCAGCTTGACGGCTATTTCGACACGCACTTCACCTACCGCGTGCCGCAAAAAGGCATCACCGACCAGAAAAGCTCCGGACGCTGCTGGCTCTTCTGCGGGCTGAACATTCTGCGGGCAGAAATGCGCCGCACGCACCCCGACCTCGGCGACTTCTATTTCTCGCAGAACTACCTCTTCTTCTACGACCAACTCGAAAAGAGCAACCTTTTCCTCCAGACCGTCATTGACACCCGCAAACTGCCCATGGACGACCGCAAGGTGGAGAACCTCTTCAGAGGGCCTATAGGCGACGGAGGCACGTTCACGGGCGTAGCTGACCTCGTAAATAAATACGGGCTCGTGCCCAGCGAAGTCATGCACGAGACTTTCTCTGCCAACAACACGGCGCGGATGCACACCATACTCGTGAACAAACTACGCGAGTACGGGCTCGAACTGCGCGAGATGAAAGGCTCTGACAAACAGCTCGTTGCGCGCAAAGAGGAGCAGCTGAAGACCATCTACCGCATACTTGCCCTCACCCTCGGCACACCCCCGCAGCAGTTCACCTGGTCGGAGCGCAACAACAAGGACTCCGTCATCTCCACCGAGACATATACCCCGCTGCAGTTCGCGGAGAAATATACGCCCAAAAGCACCACCAACGACTACATAATGTTCATGAACGACCCCTCGCGCGAATATTATAAGGTCTATGAGGTGGATATGGACCGCCACACCTACGAAGGGCACAACTGGGTCTATCTCAATGTCCCCGTCGAGGACATGCAGGAGGTAGCCATCGCCAGCCTCAAGGACAGCAGTGCCATGTACACCGGCTGCGACGTGGGCAAAGAGCTTGACAGCGAGCGCGGGTACCTCTCGATGGACAACTACGACTACGGCTCGCTGCTCGGCATAGACTTCCCCATGGACAAACGCCAGCGCGTGCTCACTTTTGCGTCCGGCAGCAGCCATGCAATGGCACTCGTCGCAGTGGACATCAAGGACGGGAAGCCCGTCAAGTGGATGGTAGAAAACTCATGGGGCGAAAAGCACGGCTACAAAGGTCATCTTATTATGACCGACGACTGGTTCCGCAACTACATGTTCCGCCTTGTGGCTGAAACCAAGTATGTGCCCGAGCGTCTGCGCGCCATGATGAACCAGAAGCCTGTACGCCTCCCGATGTGGGACCCGATGTTCCAGCCCGAGGACTGACATGAGGACTGACCGGACAGCCCTGCATCCCGCAACAGCCCTCTTTCACTGCAAAAACGAAGGAAAATGACACAATCCCTTGCACAATCCGATTTTTATCCGTACATTTGCAGCCGGAATATAAATTAGAATCAATGGACTTCAAGCCTGCATATATTATTTTCATCATACGACGGCGTTGTTATGCAACTTGACAGATCAACTTATTATGCTCATAGATTCACAACATGATTTCAATTTTGCCTCGTTAGTGCAAGCCATTTCCAATGTGCAGGAAATGATGCAGGCACAAGCGGCTCACGCGGTCAACTTGTCACTGACATCGCGCAATTGGCTGATTGGTATGTATATCGTGGAATACGAGCAACATGGTCAGGACAGGGCGCAGTATGGCGAAAGTTTGTTAAAAAACCTTGCATCTCAATTGCGCACTCGCGGCTTGGGAGAACGGCGCTTGTATGAGTTCCGCCAGTTATACATGGTCTATCCACAATTGGCAGAGGATATTATCAATCATATCTCTCTGAACATCAGCACGAAGAAATTGCGGTCAGCGTCCGCAAAATTGGCTTTGCCCATCTCTGATGATGAGATATTGCGGTCAGCGTCCGCAATTTCCGCTAACTCTCATACAGAGGCTTGGCAAACACCATCCGACCGGTTGTTCAATCGGCTTTCCGCTTCGCACTTGCTAACACTCTCCAACATAAGCGAGCCGCTGCAAAGAGCGTTTTATGAGCAAGAAACCATCCGTGGATGCTGGACGACACGGGAATTGGACAGGCAGATATCTTCGCTCTATTATGAACGTATGGGCTTGTCCAAAGACAAGAAAGCATTGCAGAAATATGTGGAAAAAGGAGCAAAACAACTTCGTCCGCGAGATATCTTGCACGAACCGATTGCTTTGGAGTTTCTTGGACTGCAGGAACAAGCGGTTTGTACGGAAACCAAACTGGAGACAGCCATCCTTAATCATCTGCAATATTTCCTTTTGGAGATGGGAAACGGCTTTTGTTTTGAAGCAAGGCAGAAACGGATTATGGTTGACCAGGATTACTTCAAAGCAGACCTTGTGTTTTATCATCGTATTCTTAAATGCCATGTGATTATTGATTTGAAGATTGACCGTTTTCGCCATGAGTATGCTTCGCAACTGAACCTCTATCTCAATTATTTCCGTCACGAAGTGATGCAGAAAGATGACAATCCTCCTGTTGGGTTATTGCTCTGTGCGGGATATGGTGAAACGACAGTTCGCTATGCCACTGAAGGACTGGAAAACTTGTTTGTAAGCAAATATAAATTACAACTTCCTTCTGAAGATGACATCCGTCAATATTTGCTGGACAACATTTCAGAAGATGATTATAAGAAAGAGAACTAAATATAAACAGTATAAAAGAACAAAAACATTTCAGCCTATGAAACACCGGCACTGTAAAGGCAGTGCATGACATACATTATAGCGTATTAGCCAAGTCTTGATTCTTCGAAACCCTAGACAAGTTTAAAAGAATCTTTAACAATTCAAGCAGGTTGTTTATGTACGCTCGCGTTTTGTTGCGTGAGTTTTCCGTGCATAATTTGAATTGTTAAGGTAAGTCTAGGACCTCGAAGAATCAGATGAAGCGAACGAAAGTTCACGCTTTCTTTATGCCTGTACTGAACAAAAACAATGCATATTTCAACACAGGATTAACACAGCATTAACACAGCATTAACACAGGATTAACACAGGATATTAAGGACACACACCTAAGAATCACCATACATCAAAGCGACACAAAGGTCGTGATAAACAAACCCAATTATTAACCAAAAACAATTAACACCATGAAACACAACTTTTCAACAAGCGGCGCACTTCGCGCCCGAACACGCGCATTCCTTTGCGCACTCGCTCTCTTGAGCGTTGCTCCCGCGTGGGCGGATTACACCGTCTCCACGCAAGTCCTTCCTGCCGAGGCTGCGGCTGCTGGCTGCACAGTCTCTTATACAATCACCAGCAATAAGGTCCAATTTACCGCCACACCTGTTTCAGGATGGGTGTTCGTGCAATGGAGGCATAAAAATAATGATGCACGCAACCCGTCGCCCAAAACTTCACTAAATCAAGATATGACAGGCATCGGTTTCTTTGTACCCGTCGGCACGCCCACACACAAGGTTTATGCAACACTTGCCGGAGATGCCGCTGCGGAGGCAGTAATGACAGAATCTCCAGTTAGTTTGAATGACGGAGGGTCAAGAATTGAGGATTTGTATGAAGGCACTGTTGTTCACTTGCAGACCTCCAATTGGATAACGAAGAGAGGAAGGTTTGTAAACTGGAGTGACGGATATACCGATTGCAGTGTAACGGATTATGGAGAAGATGGAATAAAATATCAGTCCGATCGTGATGTGACAGTGGGTAATTCCGATGCCACCTACACCGCCTATTGGACGTATGCCGCTCCTGCTCCCGCCACTCCCACGTATGAAGTCACTGCCACAATCTCGCCCGCAGGAGCAGGCACGGTGACAGGTACAGGCACGTATGACGAAGGCGATGATGTGACGCTCACAGCCAAACCCGCCAACCGCCGTTGGCAGTTTGTCCGCTGGACGGAGAGCAGCAGCACGGTCGGCACTGCCGCTTCATACGACATTGACGATATAGACGCTGCCCATACGCTGGTTGCCGAGTTCGAGGAGATACCCGTCACCATCGCCGACAACGAGAACAGCAGTTACTACGCCTCCACACTCTCGACCTTCAGCGCCACGATGGACTTCCGTCTCATGCGCACCTTCAAAGCCGGCATGTGGAACACCGTATGCTTCCCCTTCGACCTCACCGCCGCACAGCGAACCAACAGCGACATGAGCGGCGCAACCTTCTACACCCTCACTTCCGTAACGGGTGACGCTGCCGTAGGCTTGGACTTCAATGTCACTGCCGTCACCACGGAGACCATGACCGCACGCACACCCTATCTCGTGCAGTTCACAGGTGCCGACATTGTGAATCCCGTCTTCGAGGATGTGACCCTCGCCGCGAGTGCTTTTACCAACAACAGCGGCACGGATGTCGGTCAGGACTTCACATTCAATGGAACGCTGTGTCCGACAGCATTGGAACAAGGGCAGGCAAGCGGCTATCTCTTCCTCGGGCAGAACAACCAGCTCTACTGGCCCAACACGGCGAATCCGATTCGGGCTTTCCGCGCTTACTTCTACACGTCCTCGCCTGTGGTGCAGGCGGTACATCCCCGCGCCCGTATCGTGGTGAAGGAGCAGACTGCCACAGGCAACTCCGGCATATCCGGTAATTCCGGAACCTCCGGAGAATCCGCCCGCAAGTACCTGCACAACGGCGTGCTTGTCATCGAGCGCGACGGCGTGAAGTACAATGCAGTCGGCCAGCCGATAGAATAAGCCATGCCCTCCCTTGCAGGGCCATAGCCTGCAATGGCTTTGCAGGCGTGACACAGCGCAGTCCGGCGGCGGGGTTTCATAATAAAGATTTTGGGGAGAATAGTTTTTCCTGCCGCCGACTGCTTTATTGTCCGACCAGTCCGACTCGTCCGACAAGTCCAACAAGTCCAACTACTAACCACTAAAAAACCAACAATACCATGAAAAAGAAGTATGAATATCCCGTGACAACCACGGCAGACACGATGTCCCTCGCCATGCTCTGCGCCAGCGGAGGAGGCGTTACACCTCCGTCACACGACACAAACCCCGGCACAGGCGGCGACCCGAATGACGCCATCTAAGGCAGAGAACACCCGCCCGTGCATCTTGTAGAGACGGTATGCATACCGTCTCTCAAAAGGGCGCGGAACATTCACGGATAGAGACGGTACACATACCGTCTCTACGTGTGTGTCTGCGTGTGCGTCTTGTATATCTGTGTGTTTGTGTGCTGCGTGTCTGTATCTGTATCGCGTGCGGGCGGGACTTCATACCGGAACAGGGAGAAAAATGCAGGCTCCTCTTGCACAATCAAAACAAAAGCAGTACCTTTGCAGCGCAAAAAACGGCAGCCTTTTTTAACATGTACCGCAAAGAGCTGACATATTATTTCTCTACGCCCATCGCCTATATCGTCATCGGGCTTTACCTGCTGGCAGTCAGTCTGTTTCTGTGGGTGCTGCCGGGCGAGTGGAATATCATCGACTCCGGCTATGCCGATGCAAGCGGGCTGTTCACCCTGTCTCCGTGGCTGCTGATGTTGCTATGCCCCGCACTCACCATGAGGCTGTTCGCAGAAGAGCGGCAGAGCGGCACATGGGACGTGCTGATTAGCAGGCATGTCCCCGTATGGCGCATTGCGACAGGCAAATACATGGCGGCGTGGACCATCACGCTCCTCTCTATACTGCCATGCGCGGTGCACTACTTCATCCTGAGCGGCATAGCCGAGCCCGCCGGCAACGTGGACGGAGGGGCGTTTGCCGGCAGCATGGCAGGACTGGTGCTCCTCAGCGGCACTTTCACTGCAGTCGGACTCCTCGCCGGCACTGTAAGCAACAACCAGATTGTCAATTTCCTGCTCGGGGCCGTTGTCTGCTTCGCGCTTTACTGGGCTGTGCTTCAGGACCGCTTCCGCAGTGTGGCACGCGGAGTGCTCGACCTGCGCGACTGCCTCTTCTTTGTCTCGCTCGCGGCAGCGGCGGTTATTGTGACTGTCATGGTTTTGTCAAGAAAGAAATAAAAACAATGACCAGAATAGGACTTCTCTCGGACACCCACGGACTGCTCGACCCGCGCGTCAAAGAGCACTTCGCCTCCTGCGACGAAATCTGGCATGCCGGCGATATTGGCAGTGCCTCCGTGCTGCAGCAGTTGCGCGAGTTCCGCCCCACCCGGGCTGTGTTCGGCAACATGGACGGCGGAGAAGTGCGTTACAGCCTGAGCGAGTTTTACCGGTTCCGCGTTGAGCAGATCAATGTGCTGATGACGCACATTGGCGGCTATCCGGGGCACTACAACCCCTGGCTGCTGCCTATGTTCCGCAAAAGCGCGGAGGCAAAAGCCTCAAACAGCGAAAACGAACTCAGAGACGGCATCGACCTCTTTGTCTGCGGGCACAGCCATATACTGAAAGTGCAGTACGACAGGCAGTTCGGCTTCCTCACCATGAACCCCGGGGCCGCCGGAAAAGAAGGCTGGCAAACGGTGCAGACGCTGCTCAGGTTCGTCATTGACGGCAAAGAAATACGCGACCTTGAGGTCATAGAACTGGACAGGAAATAACCCCTGTCCTCTTTTTTGTCAGTCACTCCCCCGCCCTCTCCGCGCGCACTATATTTCCCTGACACACAGCATCAGCCTGCCAAAATGGCAGACAGACATGATTTTTGGCAGACGCACAACGCTTTTTAAGGCAGCAAAAGGCGTTTGGCACGCCGTTTGTCATTAAGAGGGTGCAGCGCAGTGGCAGCCGGCCGACACAAAAAAGGCGGACAACAGCAACCACTGCCGCGGCAAACAGACAAACTGAATATTAACATTAAAATTTATACTACTATGTCAAAGATTATCGGAATTGACCTCGGAACCACCAACAGCTGCGTAGCAGTGATGGAAGGCAACGAACCTATCGTGATTGCCAACTCGGAAGGCAAACGCACAACCCCATCAGTCATCGGATTCGTGGACGGAGGCGAGCGCAAAGTGGGAGACCCCGCAAAGCGTCAGGCCATAACCAACCCCACCAAGACGGTGAACAGTATCAAACGTTTCATGGGCGAGACCTACGACCGCCTGCAGAACGAAATAGCACGCGTTCCTTACAAAGTGGTGCGCGGCGACAACAACACTCCGCGTGTGGATATTGACGGCCGCCTCTACACTCCGCAGGAAATCAGTGCCATCATCCTCCAGAAGATGAAGAAGACTGCCGAAGACTACCTCGGACAGGAAGTCACCGAAGCCGTCATCACCGTGCCCGCATACTTCAACGACAGCCAGCGCCAGGCCACCAAAGAAGCCGGCGAGATTGCAGGTCTGAACGTGCGCCGTATTGTGAACGAGCCTACTGCAGCCGCACTCGCCTACGGCCTTGACAAGAGCAACAAGGATATGAAGATTGTAGTCTTCGACTGCGGCGGCGGTACTCACGATGTGAGCGTGCTCGAACTCGGCGACGGCGTGTTTGAGGTGAAAGCCACCGACGGCGACACACACCTCGGAGGCGACGACTTCGACCACCGCATCATCGACTGGCTCGTACAGGAGTTCAAGAACGAGAACGGAGGCGCAGACCTCAGCAAAGACCCAATGGCTATGCAGCGGCTGAAAGAGGCGGCGGAGAAAGCTAAAATAGAGCTCTCAAACACCACCTCCACCGAAATCAACCTGCCCTACATCATGCCCGTAAACGGTGTGCCAGCACACTTGGTCAAGACTCTGACACGCGCCAAATTCGAGCAACTCATCGACGACCTCATCCAGCGCACCATTGCACCTTGCCGCACCGCCCTGCAGAACGCAGGCCTGAGCACAAGCGACATTGACGAGGTTATCCTCGTGGGCGGCTCCACACGTATCCCCGCCATTCAGGAAGCCGTGCAGAAGTTCTTCGGCAAAGCTCCGTCAAAGGGCGTGAACCCCGACGAAGTAGTGGCTGTAGGAGCGGCTATACAGGGCGGCGTGCTCACCGGCGAAGTGAAAGACGTGCTTCTGCTCGATGTAACCCCGCTGAGCCTCGGTATAGAGACCATGGGAGGCGTGATGACACGCATGATTGAAGCCAACACCACCATCCCGACAAAGAAAACCGAGACCTTCACCACTGCCGTGGACAATCAGCCCAGCGTTGAAATCAAGGTGCTGCAGGGTGAACGCCCGATGGCTGCGCAGAACAAGCAGATTGGTATATTCCACCTCGACGGCATCATGCCGGCACGCCGCGGCGAACCGCAGATTGAAGTCACCTTCGATATCGATGCCAACGGCATACTCAATGTCAGCGCCCGCGACAAGGCGACAGGCAAGGAGCAGAAGATCCGCATCGAGGCAAGCAGCGGATTGAGCGAGGACGAAATCAAGCGCATGAAAGCCGAAGCCGAAGCCAACGCCGAAGCCGACAAACGCGAGAAAGAGCGCATCGACAAACTCAACAAGGCCGATGCCACCATCTTCCAGACCGAGAAGCAGCTTGCAGAACTGGGCGACAAGATTCCAGCTGACAAGAAAGCTCCCATCGAGGCTGCACTCAAGAACCTCAAAGAGGCGTATGAGAAGAAGGATGCCGATGCTTGCGAGCGCTACAACAACGAGCTGATGACTGCTTTCCAGGCCGCCAGCCAGGAGATGTACAACGCAGCCAACGCACAGCAGGGCGGCGCACAGGGCGGACAGCAAGGTCCCTTCGGCGGAGCCAACGGTCCTTTCGGAGGCCAGCAGGGCCAGAACGACAACGGCAACAAAGGAGCCGAGGACGTGGACTTCGAAGAAGTGAAATAACCACAAGGCGAAACTCAACGCGGGAGGCGAAAGCCAAACGCCGACGAGAAACGCCGACAGGCGGAACAAGAGAGAGGATGGTATGCAAGTTTAGCATGCCATCCTCTCTCTTGTTCTGCAAAAAACGCCGTTAAGCAAATGCCAATTATCCATGCCTTCTGACTATCCTCCGGAGGGGGATAAGAGTTATCATTTCTCCTGTCAGTCTCAACACAAAAACAGGCACGGCAAACCGCAAAACTAAAACACAAAAAAGTATGTCACAAAAAACGACCGTTTTTTGTGACATATATCTCTTTGCTGACTATTACGTCTCAATTTCGCTTGCAAAGATAATGCAAAAATTTCGTTCCTGCAAATTTTTCTTGCACTTTTTGTAATTTTTGTGCTACTTTGCCTTTATTTTTGCATAGTTCAGCCGCATCTTTTCTTTCTCCCAAGCTTTGTTTGTAGGGGACTTTTACCACTGTCGGATTACTAAAGAAAAGTATGTCA
>JAFPZY010000062.1 GCA_017417025.1 Paludibacteraceae bacterium
GAACTCAGGCGGATAGATATAGGTGTTACGCACCATGAACTCCTTCAGGATGTCGTTCTGGATGGTGCCTTGCAATTCTTCATACTTGGCACCCTGCTCGAGTCCGGCGTTGATATAGAACGCGAGGATAGGCAGCACGGCACCGTTCATGGTCATGGAGACGGACATTTTGTTCAGAGGAATACCTGCGAAGAGGACCTTCATATCCTCGAGGGAGCAGATAGACACGCCTGCTTTTCCGACATCACCGACGACGCGCATGTTATCGGCGTTGTAGCCGCGGTGGGTCGGGAGATCGAAGGCTACGGACAGACCTTTCTGGCCGGAAGCGAGGTTACGGCGGTAGAAAGCATTGGACTCGGCGGCGGTGGAGAATCCGGCATACTGGCGGATAGTCCAGGGACGGAGCGGATACATGGCGCTGTACGGGCCACGGAGGAAGGGAGGAATACCGGAAGCGTAGTTCAGGTGCTCCATGCCCTGCAGGTCTTCTTTGGTGTAAACGGGCTTGACATCGATGAGTTCGGGTGTCTGCCAGTCGGCATTGTTCGGGCCAACAACCTTGCTGGCCGAAACTTGCTTAATATCAATTTGTTTAAAATCAGGTTTCATTGTTGTTCTGATTTTGATGGTTAATAATTTGCGTATTTGCGTGTTTTTAAGAAAAAAACCTAAATGACACTTTTGAATAATTTTAGAGCTTCGCTCCCTGTGTATTAGACCACTTGATCATCTATAAAAATAAATTTTTCTATCTGCTCAATTGCTCTAATCCACACACCTTCGTGTCAAAATCATTCAAAAGACATAAACATAAAAAACAATTTATTAATGATTAGTTTTTGCGTTATATATACGATTAATCTCCGCTTGTAAGTTGGCAAGGAATGCTCCGGCATGGGCTCCGTCCATCTGCGTATGATGAAACTGGAAAGAAATGGTCAGAAGGTATCTGAACCAATTGCGGCGGTAGCGTCCCCAAATAATAAAAGGATTATTAAAAATGCCGCTGTTCATACCTACTGCACCATCTATCTCTGTATCTATGATAGCCGATGTCCCAATAACCATGCTTTCGTCAGAAAGGTCTATATCCTGACATGTTTCTGCAACCTGCGATGTGCTGTCCATATATCGGCGATTGAAATCCTCTAACTTTTCGGTATAAAGGATATCACAAGAATTGATTTCTCCGTTCTTGTTCTTCACAATCGTATTAACCGCTATGGTGTCGTATTGCATCAACTTGTCACCTACAGGTAGCATATAAAACTCTTTGATTGACGATGCAGCACGGCCAATGCAGTAGTCCAATAACATATTGAACTTCAATCCATTTTTGCGATGAAAATGCACAAGTGGCGTAACATCCAAAGTCTTGAAAAAAGTGACCATCGGATTAGGAGCCGACATCCAAAGTTTGAATGCCTGTGCACGGGTCGTTTCTATAGGATTAATTTCTCGCATAATAGCTTGCTATCAAAACATATACATTACGCCGTCCTTAGTATCCAAGTAGTAATGTTCCGCTTGGTCCATGGGAGGAGCGAAGTTCCACAAAATACCGATCTGCTTGCCGGTTAGGCGCATGTAGTTCCATAATTGCTGACGATGCTCCGCTACCAGTTTGTCCACTGCCTTGCACTCTACGATGATCTCATCATTAATCAGGAAATCGACGAAGTGCTTGTGCTGTATGGGCTTGCCGTGAAAGACCACTTGGAAGTAGTACTCACGCTGGTTCGGAATCTGTTGCTCGTCCAAAAGAATCTGCAACGCTTCTTGATACATATACTCGTTGAGAAACGGACCGAGCTCGCGGTGAACCGCAGCACACGCACCGTTGATGGCATAGCAGCGTTGTTTCAACTGCATCGCCAACTCCGGCTTCGTGTCCATTAATCTTTTCAACGTGTATTGCATTGCAAAATGTTTTTTGTGTTTATGTCCTTCGGACGGCTGTTACCGCTTTGCGGTGAGGGTTCGCTCTGACGAGCTACGGGAAGTTTACTTACCAGTAGGTTGGCAGGGCGGGCACTCATGGCGTTGCCAAACGCTACAGACGTACGAAGGGGTTTTTAATGTTTTTTTCTTAAAACCAATTACTTTTTCAACAACTGTGCATTAAGGGCTTTGAGGGTCTCCAATACGTTACATCTCACGTGGATGAAGTTCTGTATGCCGAGTTTCTGGAGGTCTTCCATGCAAGCAGGTGCACCAGCCACGATGAACATCTCTTTGGCGTTCTGCAGTTCCTTCCATGCTTCGGGAGCATAGGTTGCGTATTCGTCGTCAGAAGAGCAGAGGACGATGATGTCGGCTTTGGCTTTGCGTGCGGCCTTAATACCCTCTTTGACGGTTTTGAAGCCGTTGTTGTCGATGACCTT
Source organism: Paludibacteraceae bacterium (assembly GCA_017417025.1). GTDB lineage: Bacteria > Bacteroidota > Bacteroidia > Bacteroidales > Paludibacteraceae > Colicola. The sequence goes on from JAFPZY010000062.1 coordinate 2,388, forward strand.
ATATCCCGCGCATGCGAGGAAGTTGCAAGAGAACTGCGCGCGTGCGATACGCATAGCCAGATTGCCGATGGTGAGCATGAAAGCGACAGGCTGGCGTTTTGCTCCCTCCGTTTCGAGTCGTAGCTGCTCGAACTCCTCAGCAGCACGTGCCACGGGGAGTGTCGGAATGGCAGTTTTTTCGCAAGCGCCGCCACAGCCACATGAAGCGGCGTTCTGCTTTTTGTCCTTGCAAGTGCAGATGCTGCTGCATGCACCGGCGTTGGGTTTGATTTTTTTAGCGGCAGTCTCGTTGAAGTTCGGGAACTGGTTGGATCCGAGGAGCACCTCTTTGCGTTTTGCGACATCTCCGAGGCGTGTTTTGAGGTTGGCAGCGACAGCTTCCTGCACTTTTCCGGCTTTGACCATTTCGAACATCCCACCCTGCTCCTGTATGGCGAGGAACTGTTTCCAAGCCTCGGCAGCAATGGAGGCGGTGAGGTTCTCGAGGTAGTAAGAACCTGCGGCGGGGTCAACGACCTTGTCGAAGTGCGCTTCTTCCTTCAGCAGCAACTGCTGGTTGCGTGCGATGCGCTCCGCGAAGTCGGTTGGGCGCTCGTAGGTGATATCGAAGGGAGTGACAGTGATTTCGTCCACGCCAGCAATAGCGGCCGACATTGTTTCAGTCTGTGTGCGGAGCAGATTGACGTATGCGTCGAAGATGGTCATGTTGAAGCGGCTTGTTTCGGCGCTGACATTCATTTTAGCAGCCTCTTTCAGAGCGGCAGTGAATGCGGGAGCCTTGTAAGCCTCAACAATCTTAGCCCAGAGCATGCGTGCGGCGCGGAACTTGGCAATCTCCATGAAGTAGTTGCCGCCGATGCCCATGTTGAAGCGGATGTTGCGTGCCGCCAGGTAGTTGGGAACGCCGGCTTCGGTCATCATGGTCATATAGTCGGCCCCCCATGCGAGGGCATAAGCCAGCTCTTGTGCGCAATATGCTCCGGAGTTGTTGAGGATGACGCTGTTCACGCCCACGACACGGTAATTGACCAGACGTTTGGCTGCATTGACAGTGGCGACGAGTTTTTCGGTAACCTGCTCACGTGTAAGGTCTTTGCCTTTAAGGAGCATGTTCTTCATCGGGTCAACGTTGATAGAGCCGACCACGGCTTTGAAGTCGTAGCCCATACGTCCGAAGTAGCGCACGAGGATGCCTGCGAGTTCGGGAGCCTTGCAAGCGCAGACGGTGAAGTTGAGGACCACGGCGCGTGCATCGATGTCCTGCAGGAGGTTCTTGATGAAGCGATAGTTGAGTTTCTCGCTGTCAAGGCAAAAACCGAGCGAAGTGATGCCTTTGTTGAGAATCTCCAGAGCCTTTTTGTTGGCTTTGCGGGAGTTTTCGCAAGCGCAAATGTTCTGGCGGACGGCCCACTCGTTGGTGTTGCCTTTAGTGCCGCGCACGTAGGGGAACTGGCCGGGAGCCGAGACAGTGGTTTTCAGACCTTTAAGGTCTTCTTGACGATAGAAAGGCTGTACATTGAAGCCTTCCGGGGTGCGCCAGACAAGTTTTTTGTCGAAATCGGCACCCTTCAAATCGGTGACGATTTTCTCTTTCCATTCCTTAGTGGAGATGGCGGGGAAATCAGCCAACAGATTCAATTTTTCTTCTGCCATGATTTTGAATCGTTTAGTTTTTGTTATTTATTGTTTATGTATAAGACTCAGTTATTCTGCCAAAGTGCCGGTGATATTATATGTTTTGCCGTTCACTTCGATATACAGATGTCCGTTTTTCAGGAACTTGCGTATGGAGTTGTCATTGAGAGCAGCCTCAGAGATGCCAGTGGAAGAGGTATGTTTCTCGCCGCACAGGGTCGAATAGAGGTCTGTGCCGTGTTCATCTTTCTCAGTGAAGACGGCGTTGTAATTGGCATTACTATTGACCAGCGGCGCGTCGTGTGTATCAGAGAAGAGGTCGTTGGGGCGGATAGCAGTCTGCTCGGGCAGCCACTGCGTGCTCCATCCGGCAAAAGTCTCTCCGTTGGCAGCACAGGGTTGGGGAGCCGCAGGCAGCACATCGACAGAGCTTCCGTTGATGACGGTCTGCGTCGGGTCGCCATCGTAATACTCGTCGCCATTCACCCACCAGCGTATTTCATATTCGTCCAGGCATTCGCCGCTGAGAGGCACGGTGACGGTGGCGGCCCCGGGAGAAGAGATGTTAAGCTGTGCAGTGTGCTTGCCGTACATGTACGGAGCGTAAGAGACTGTAAGTTTGTGAGTTCCGTTAGCCGAAGATGCCGCCACTCTTGACGGGGAGACATAGAAGTGCGCCGCTCCGGAGCCTGTGATGGAGAAAGTAAGCGCTCCTGTAAGGTCCGTGCCTGTTACGCTGATGAAGCGGCTGCTGGCACCGTCTTTAGGCAGGATGGGGAAAGAGAGCGACTTGACATTGCAAGCCAGTGCGGGAGTGGGGGGCTCGACAGAAGAACGGAAGCCGTTGCTTTTGCCGGGGACGAAATCTTTGTCCTGCGAGCACATCAGTTTGCTCATGTCCACCGTTTCGCCGGCATGTTCGCCCCAGATGTATTCGGCGAGATAGGGGTAGTCGATGAAGGGATTGCGGTTGCCCTGTTTGGACTGTATGCCGTTGTTGCGGTCGATTTCCTTTTGCGAGACAGGGTCTTCCCGATGCCACTTCATAAGGAGGGCGACGGCTTTTTTGGTAAGTCCGTAGTAGGAAGAGGCGGTGTAAGAGGATTGGAAGAAAGAGTTGCCGGTGGTCATGGTGTATGAGCGGTTCCACTTCATAATCACGCCGAGATACCCGCGGGCAAAGTCGCCTTTGAACTCGTTCTGCGGCTCGAAGACAGTGCCCGAACCGGAAACGCTCTCGCCGGCTTTTGTAGCGATGGTTTTTTGAGCAGTAGACCAGCTGCCCGCCTCGCCTTTCCTGCAACCATTGTAGGAATAGTCGGCTGTTCTTACTACTCCGAACTCCAAGTTGCCGCGCACGTTGTTCACATAGCCGTCGGTGGGCACGAGGTGGAAAATATCGCTGTACATATCATTCTTGCTGCCTCCCCACCATGATTTGGGGATAGAGTGCTCGCGGTTGTAGCAATCGCATTCGCCCGAATAGTTGCCGCACTTCTTACTATCGCCGGTAGGAAAACCGCAACCGCCGTACATATCCCACAACTTACCGGCCTTGCCCACGGAGTCAGCGGGATAGACATCTGTTACTTTGTAGGCATCAATCAGGCCGTCGTAGCTGATTTTAGAGTAGCCTTTGTTGGTTACGGTGGTGAGAGCGGAAAAAAGATTATCCCCCGACTTGCCGTTTACTGACGAATAATAAGAAGGAATGCCGGAAGCCGGCGTGACCGCAGCCTTCTGCTCGGCCGCACAGAACGCAGCATGCAGCAGAAAAACAGCAACAAAAGCCAACCCGGATTGTGCTACAAAATTGGTATGATGTGTCATAACAAAGCGTTTTTTGTTCAAAACATGCAAAGATACATCTTTTATTTGATGTGTACAAATCTTTCGCCTTTTTTTTTCATTTTTTCCCTTTTCAACCTCACAAAAAAGCATTTTCTTCCAAAACAAGCACACACGCCAAAGACATCAGGCGGGCATTCCGCAGACATGAACGGCTACGCGCCGGAGAGCGAACAAGAGTCAGAGGGAGAGGATGTCAAGAGCAATCCGGTCGCGCAAGGCATCAAGAGAAGGGAAACGGCACTCGCCACGCAGGCGGCGCAAAAAAGACAGGACGACAGAGGAGCCGTACAAATCAGCGCCCTTGTAATCAGGCAGATGCGCCTCGACAGAGAGAGCCAGATTGCCGACTGTGGGGTTGGTTCCGACATTGACTACGGCACGCCATTCAGAGCCGGATGAGGCAGCGCCGGAACGGACGAAGAGCCGAGCAGCATAGACACCGCTTTCCGGCATGAGCTGCCGCGGCTCCGAGGGGAGGATATTGGCAGTCGGGAAGCCTATTGTGCGCCCCAGGCCACGGCCATGCACCACCGCTCCGCCGAAAGAGTACGGCCTGCCAAGCATGGTTGCCGCAGCCGCGACATCGCCACGAAGAAGCGCGTCCCTGACAGCAGAAGACGAGACAGCCCCTTCGGGAGCCTGCTCCGCAAAAACGATTTCCACACCGGCAGAGCGTCCGCAGGCAGCATATCCGGCGGGAGAGGAAAGGCGGTCGGAACCGAAACGATGGTCGTAGCCCATGAGGAGGAGCCTAACATCGTATTTATCGCGCAGAAAACAGAGGAAATCAGCAGCCGTGAGAGTTCTGACCTCTGCAAAATCAAGCACAGCCACATTGCCGGCCAGGCTGCGCAACAAAGAGACGCGCTCCTGCCCGGAAGTGAGCAGAGGCACAGGTACACCGGTAAGCAGTTCGCGCGGATGAGTGGCGAAAGTGACTGCCAATGTGCCCATTCCGCGCTCTTCCGCCTGCCGCTTAAGCTGCGAGAGGAGGAAAGAGTGCCCCAAATGGACACCGTCGAAAAATCCTATAGTGGCTGCATATTTCATGAACGGGAGTGCAAAGATACGACAAAAAAACGACTCCTCCAAGAAGAAGAGCCGTTTTTTGAAGATTTTGCCACTCGCTTACTCCTGATTGAGAGTGATACGGCGGAAATCAGTGATGTTCACGTTCTGTTTTTTGAGCACGTCCTTCACCAGCTCTTTGGAGTCGGAAAGGATATACTGCTGCTCCATGAGAGTGGACTCCTTGAGGAACTTCTGGAGGCGGCCCTGCGCAATCATCTCAACCTTTTTCATGTTGATTTGCGCTTCAGCCTCGGCGGGTACATTAGCGCGAATGTCGCGTGCCTGCTGCGCCTGTTCTTCGGTGAGCCATCCTTTGGCGGTGTTGGAAGCGATATGGTCGTCGCTGTCTGCGTGAGCGGGATTGATGCCGGCTTTGCGCAGAGCGTTTTCCACAGCTTTGTTAACCTCGTCCTGCTTTGTTTTGTCGATAGCGACACTCAGTTCGCGGTCTTTCACTTCCTGTGCCACGTGGTCAGCGTCAAGGGCTACGGGAGCCATAGAAGCAACCTGCATGTTCATTCCGTGCACGGTGTCATGGTCAGCCGCAGCATTGTCGGCAGCCACAAGCGAGGAGAGTTTGTTGCCGAGGTGGTTGTATGCATCCACACAAGGAGCGGAGAGGAAAGCGTAGTCGCTCAGTTCCATCTTTTCGCCGGTGACACCGCTGCGCTCCGTAACAATCTCAGCGACGGTAAAGTTACCGATTTTGAGGTTCTTCAGGGCCTCGATGTCAGCAGGACGGTTGTCCATAGCAGCGTCAAGGATGAGTTTGACCATACCGACGAAGTCCTCGTTCTTGGCAACGAAGTCGGTTTCGCATTTAACTGCAACGATGGCACCGAATCCGTCAGCGGCTTTAGCGAGCACGCAGCCTTCGGAAGCCTCGCGGTCGCTACGCTTGGCGGCGATGGCCTGTCCGCGTTTGCGGAGGAGGTCCTTAGCCACCTCGAAGTCACCGTTAGCCTCTTCCAGAGCTTTCTTCACGTCCATCATACCTGCGCCTGTCATGTCACGCAGTTTCTTTATATCTGCAAGTGTTACAGCCATAAATCAGTTGATAAATTGAGATTTGATAATTGTAGTTATTCAGCAGCGGGAGCCTCGGCAGCAGTTTCTTCAGCAGCTGGAGCCTCGGCAGCGGAAGCGACCTTTTCAGGTTCTTTCTTTTCAGCAGCCTTGCGGACGCGTGTGCGGCGCTCTTTAGGAGCGGGAGCTTCTTCGGAAGCCTCAGCCTGAGCAGCAGCGGCCTCTTCGTCAGCTTTTTCCACCTTGCGCTCTTCCAAGCCTTCTTTGACGGCCTCAGTTACGGCATTGAGGATAACCTCGATGGACTTGGTAGCATCATCGTTGGCAGGAATGACGAAATCAATGTTATTGGGGTTGCTGTTGGTGTCCACGATGCCGAACACGGGAATACCGAGACGGTTGGCCTCAGCCACAGCGATGTGCTCCTTCATAACGTCAACGACGAAGATGGCACTCGGGAGGCGTGTGAGGTCGGCGATAGAGCCGAGGTTCTTCTCGAGTTTCTCACGCTGGCGTGTGATTTGCAGTTTTTCGCGTTTGGAGATGTTGTCGAAAGTGCCGTCGGTCATCATTTTGTCGATGGACGACATTTTCTTGACAGCCTTGCGTATTGTGGGGAAGTTGGTAAGCATACCGCCCGCCCAACGCTCGGTGATATAGGGCATGCCCATTTCTTTTGCTTTCTCGGCGACGATTTCCTGTCCCTGCTTTTTGGTGCCGACGAAGAGGATTTTGCGTCCCGAGCGTGCGATGTTCTTCAGAGCCTCTGCAGCCTCGTCAATTTTGACAGCAGTTTTGTTGAGGTCGATGATGTGGATGCCATTGCGCTCCATATATATATAAGGAGCCATGGCGGGATTCCATTTGCGTTTGAGGTGGCCGAAATGGCATCCTGCCTCAAGCAGCTGGTCGAATGTAGTTCTCATTTTGTTTGATTAGATTTGAATTATTCTTATAATAATTATTCCTTTGCCCTTCAGCCGCAGAGAAGCGCGGCAGGAGGGATTCCCGATTAACGTTTCGAGAATTGGAAGTGTTTACGTGCTTTGGGCTGACCGGGTTTCTTACGTTCAACTTCACGGGCGTCGCGAGTCATGAATCCTTCAGCTTTGAGAGCGGGTTTGTCGTCGGGGTTGATTTTGACGAGAGCGCGTGCGATAGCGAGACGCAGGGCCTCGGCCTGGCCTTTGAAGCCACCGCCGTCGAGGTTGACTTTGATATCGTATTTTTCAGTAACATCCAGTTTTGCAAGAGGTTGCTTAACGATATACTGAAGAATAGAACTCGGGAAATAAACTTCAAGGTCACGACCATTGATGGTGATTTTGCCGGAACCTTCGCTTACGTAAACGCGAGCGACAGCAGCCTTACGACGACCTAATGCATTGATAGTCTCCATATTCTTCAATTATTTAAGTGAGTTGATGTCAATTTGTTTTGGTTGCTGCGCCTGCATATTGTGCTCCGCTCCGGCGAAGATGTGCAGGTTGTTGATGAGCTTGTTGCCGAGACGGTTTTTGGGGAGCATTCCCTTGACCACTTTGCGGAGCAGACGGTCAGCGCCCTTTTCAAGCATCTGCGCGGGAGTCATTTCGCGCTGTCCGCCGGGGAAGCCTGTGTAGCGTACATAGACGCGGCCGTCCCACTTGTTGCCTGTCATACGGACTTTGTCGGCATTGATAACGATAACATTGTCACCACAATCGACATTGGGTGTGAAATCGGGTTTGTACTTGCCACGAAGGAGCTTGGCAATCTTCGTGCACATGCGGCCGAGGATTTGGCCGTCGGCATCAACCACAACCCATTCTTTATGAACGGTTGCCTTGTTGGCTGCCACTGTCTTGAAAGATAATGTATCCATTTGATTTATTGTTTAATAGAGCCAAGCCGACAGACATCATTTACGTCCGTTCCGGACCACTGCCCAGCGTGGCAATCTGTTATTTTTGTCAGTTAAGTTTGCGTTTTTCACCAAAAAGCGTGCAAAGGTACGACTTTTTTACGGAGTGTGCAAATTTTTCTTTGATTTTCTTTATTTTTCTTTGGTCTGGCGCAAAATTAGCGGTTTGAATCCGTGCATCTGCTCCTCCATAAGTTCGTCGAGCGGCCGCAGTTTGCGGTTAACGGCAGAGTGTCGGACAGGCTGCAGCGTCTCTGCCCCACCCTCCTCGAGCGCATTCCGCTCCGCGGTCAGGCGTGCGCAGACACGCGGATAGATTTTGTCGAAGCGCTGCGGGTGGTTGGTGTACCAGACCAGGGAGGAGTCAAACTGCGCCTGCGTGACCCCACGCTTTTCGAGGAGGACGGCGAAAATCCGCTGCTCGGTGTCGGAGGAGGAGATGTCATAGCCTGCGACATACATTATGCCGTCGCCGATGTGGAGGTCCACCAGAATGTCCTCCATCTCGCGCGAAGAAAGAATTCCGCGAGGGCGGCATGAGCCCAGGAGAAGGCACCCAAGCACAAGCAGAGTCATGCAGAGGCAGTATGTCGGTGTGCGGCGGGTCATTGTGCGTTCTTTTTCGAGCCTCCGAGAGTGGCATCAAGGTCGCGCCTGTAAAAAATGAGGATGAGAAACACAGCCACCGTGATACAGGAGTCGGCGAGATTGAAGACGGGGCGGAAAAAGAGGCACTCTCCCGCGCTGTCGGTGATGAGCGGGAAATAGAGCATGTCAATGACGCGCCCGTAGAACCAGCCCGCATAGCCGAAAAGACGGCCATAAAAGACACAGTCGATGATATTGCCGAGCGCTCCGGCAGTGATGAGCGCAACAATGACGAGGTAGCCGGTGCGGACCTGAAGGCGGTCGGTGCAGGCAGAAATGATGCGGTGCATATACCATATCAACAGCCCGGCCGCGAGCAGGCGGAAGAGAGTGAGAAAGAGTTTGTCGAACCACTCGATGCCGAAAGCCATGCCGTCGTTCTCGACGTGGCAGAGCTGGAAGAAAGGCAGCAGAGTAATGCTCTCGTGGACGGCAATATTGGCGTGGACCCAGAGTTTGAGAAACTGGTCGGCAGCCACAGCCGCTATGACAACAACGGCGACAAGGAGTCTGTATCGGGCAGCGGGTTTCATAGGGCGAAAGTGTTTCTGATTTTCTCCACCATGTCAAGTTTCTCCCAGGTGAAGAGCTCCACACGGCGTTCAAAAGGCTGTCCGTTGCCGTCGAAGAAGACCTTAGTGACCACTTCAGGCGTGCGCCCTACATGGCCGTAGCGTGCAGTTTCCTCGTATATGGGGTTCTTAAGACGCAGAGCCTCTGTTATGCCGGCCGGAGTGAGGTTGAAGAGCGTGGAAATACGCGCAGCGATGCGGCTGTCCGGCTCGCAGCCTGTGCCGAAAGTATTGACAAAGACACTGACGGGCTCCGCCACTCCGATGGCGTAACTGACCTGCACGAGCATCTCGCGTGCGACACCTGCAGCGACCATGTTCTTTGCAATCCAGCGCGCGGCATAGGCAGCCGAGCGGTCCACTTTGGACGGGTCTTTGCCGGAGAAGGCCCCTCCTCCGTGCGCTCCACGCCCGCCGTAAGTGTCCACGATAATCTTCCGGCCTGTCAAGCCCGTATCCCCGTGCGGCCCCCCTATGACAAACTGCCCTGTGGGGTTAACGAGGAGCCGGAAGTCCCCTTGCAGGAGTGCGGCATAGCGTGCGTCGCGCTTTGCGACCCGCGGGAGGAGTATTGCGCGAATGTCGCTTGCAATCTGCGCCTGCGTGATGTCGGGGTCGTGCTGGGTGGAGATGACGACGGTGTCGATGCGCACCGGCTCGTGGAGCCCGTTGTACTCAATAGTGACCTGGCTTTTGGCGTCGGGGCGGAGGTAGGTCATTTCGCGCCCCTCCTTGCGTATGCGCGCGAGCGTGTACATTAAGGTGTGTGCGAGGTCGAGAGTGAGGGGCATGTAGTTGTCGGTTTCGCAAGTGGCATAGCCGAACATCATGCCCTGGTCGCCGGCCCCCTGCACGGCAGCCCCGTCCACGCCGAGGGCAATGTCGGCGCTCTGCTCGTGGAGTGCGGTGAGAATGCCGCAGCTCTCCGCCTCGAACTTGTAGTCGGCTTTGGTGTAGCCGATGCGGGCGATGGTTTGGCGTGCAACCCGCTGAACATCAACGTAGTTGCGGCTTGTGACTTCACCTGCGATGACGACCTGTCCGGTGGTGACCATAGTTTCGCAGGCGACGCGTGCGTCAGGGTCGGAAGCAAGGAAATTGTCGAGCACAGCGTCACTTATCTGGTCAGCGACTTTGTCGGGATGGCCTTCGGAGACGGACTCGGAAGTGAAGAGGTAATGTCCTGCGGGCAATTCAGCGTGCGCCCTGAGATTTTCAGTCTGTTTCATTTTAGCATTTTTTTACGGGGTTGCAATTTGATATAAATCTGTCCCCCAGTCAGTTATAAATTTAGTTTGCAAATATGTGCATTGCCACAGCCATAAAATGGCAAAGCGGCTGCAAAGGTAATATATTTTTTTGACCCGTGCAAGAGTCATGCCGTTTTTTAATGAATAAACGGCCCTGCGTGATACGGTACTGTGAGGGTACTGATACGGTACTGTGATGGTAGAAACAACAGCAGGCAGGCCGGAAGCCTGCGTACCCGGTGAGAATTGATTTCGCGGCGGGGGGAGGTGCGCCATGGAGAGAAAAGCGCCAAATTGCGCCAAAAGAGACACGAAAGCTCCAAAACGGAAATAAAAACGCCAGCGGGAGAGGGGAAGATAATATCTTCGCAGCCGTAAACAGGATTATCGGTAATAAGAATCAGTTTTTGCCGGTGTAGGTCCAGAACGCCGCCTGGCGGATATCTTCACGGTCGCGCTTGAGATGCTCCCGAATACGCGCCCTGCCATAGCGGAGCATACGGAAACAGAAGACGTAGAAGAGAAGCAGGACAGCGACACGGACAAGAGGAGCGACAGAATCAACAGACGAGACAAAGAGGAGTCCGTCGTAAACGCCGTGGAGGAAAACAGGCACCAGAAAGACGAGGCCCGCCTTATACCACTTCATGTCGCCGAAGAAGAGCATGGAATAGAAATAACCCATAGTGACCGCAAACAGGAAATGCGCAGGCACGGCGAACATAGCCCGAGCGACAGCGACAGACTGCCAATCGGAAGCCGAAAAGAGATAGATGATATTTTCGGAAGCGGCAAAGCCCATGCCGACACAGACCGCATAGACAATACCGTCGAAGCGCTCATCGAACCAGGGGTTGTGCCTGAGCAAGAGCCAGAGCATGAGCAGCTTGAGCGACTCTTCGGGTATAGCCGCCAGAGCAAAAGCCTTTAAGAGAGCCTGCCCCCAAGAAGCCGGCTCGGCGGGGAAGAGCCCTGTGAGCTGCAGCACAGTTTCGGCAATCACCGCGAGGAGGGCCGAGATGCAGCCGAAAGCAAATCCGCGGAAGATCTGCGAAAAAGGTTCACGCTGGTATTTGTCCTTCCACCAGATGTAAAGGACGAGCAGAAAGGCGGGCAAGACCGCAGCAAAAAGGACTATAAAAGTGTTGCTCATAAACAGAAAAAACGAATGAGAGTGCAAAGGTAATACAAACAGAGCGAACATGCAAGAAGAAAGAGCAAAAAAACAGCAAAAAAAGCATCGAGTGTGAAGCGGATTTGGCACGGAATTTGCTGTGTTTTTTTTAGTCGAAAGTCGAAAGTCGAAGGTCGAAAGCCTGAGTAGTAGTAGAAAGTCGAAAGTCGAAGGTCGAAAGCCTGATTAGTAGTCGAAGGTCGAAAGTCGAAGGTCGAAAGCCTGATTAGTAGTCGAAGGTCGAAAGTCAAAAGCCTAAAATGAAAAACAATATATACAATATATACAAATGCAAACAAATGTAGATATCAGAGAACTCCAGGAGCGGATAGATCGCGAGAGTTCGTTTGTAGATGCCCTGACCATGGGCATGAACCAAGTAATAGTGGGACAGAAACACCTTGTAGAGAGCCTGCTTATCGGGTTGCTGTCGGACGGTCATATCCTGCTTGAGGGTGTTCCCGGCCTGGCAAAGACACTTGCCATAAAGACGCTGTCGGACCTGATAAAAGCGAAGTTCTCGCGCATACAGTTCACCCCCGACCTTCTGCCCGCCGACGTGTTAGGCACGCAGATATACAGCCAGAAAAAAGAGGAGTTCAGCATCAAACGCGGTCCGATATTCGCCAACTTCGTTCTGGCAGACGAGATAAACCGCGCGCCCGCCAAAGTGCAGTCGGCACTGCTTGAGGCGATGCAGGAAAGACAAGTGACGATAGGCGAGGAGACGTTCAAACTGGACGACCCGTTCCTCGTGTTAGCGACGCAGAACCCGATAGAGCAAGAAGGCACCTACCCTCTGCCCGAAGCCCAGACCGACCGTTTCATGCTGAAAGTGGTGATAGGCTACCCGAGCAAGGACGAGGAACAGCAGATAATAAGGCAGAACATATCGGGCGAGAAGAAGCAGATACTGCCCATACTGGCTCCGGAAGACATAAGGAAAGCGCGCGAAGTGGTGAGACAAGTATATATAGACGAGAAAATAGAGCGCTACATAATAGACATTGTGTTCGCCACCCGCCAGCCAGAACAATACGGTCTGGAGAAGATGAAAGCGATGATTTCCTTCGGCGGCAGCCCCCGCGCGAGCATCAACCTTGCCCTTGCGACCCGCGCCTACGCCTTCATCCACAGACGCGGCTACGTTGTGCCTGAGGACGTGAGAGCCGTATGCTACGATGTTCTGCGCCACAGGATAGGTCTGACCTACGAGGCCGAAGCCAACAACATAACGACGGAAGACGTTATAACAGAGATACTTAACGCCGTGCAAGTACCATAAGAATTGACAATTGATATTTCTTTGCAGCAGGCGTAACGATTGGAATAATTGACAGTTATGACATCCGAGGAGCTATTACAGAAAGTAAGGAAGATAGAGATAAAGACCCGCGGTCTGTCGAAAAACATCTTCGCGGGCGAGTACCACAGCCAGTTCAAGGGACGGGGCATGGCTTTTTCGGAAGTGCGCGAGTACCAGCCTGGCGACGACGTAAGGTCGATAGACTGGAACGTGACCGCCCGCCTGAACAAGCCGTATATAAAGGTGTTCGAGGAAGAAAGAGAACTGACAGTAATGCTATTGGTGGACGTGAGCGGGAGCCGTCATTTCGGCACCACGACCCAGACCAAGCGCGACATGACAGCGGAGATAGCCGCCACCCTCGCCTTCTCGACCATAGAGAACAACGACAAGGTGGGTGTGATATTCTTCTCGGACAAGATAGAGAAATTCATTCCACCGAAAAAAGGAAAGACCCACGTTCTGCATATCATCCGCGAACTGCTGAGCTTTGAGCCGGAGTCGAGAGGCACGAACCTGCCGCAGGCGTTAGAGTACTTCGCCAACGCGCAGAAACGCCGCTCAACCGCCTTCCTGATAAGCGACTGCATAGACAGGCGGCCTGCGACCAAAGGCAAAGACCCGCTTGAGAAGCCCCTGATGATAGCCGCCAACAGGCACGACCTGAACGTGATACAGGTGTATGACCGCCGCGACAGCGAGATGCCTGACGCAGGACTAATGAAAGTGCACGACGCAGAAACAGGCGAAGACCTGTGGATAGACACATCGGTGCGCTCCGTGCGCGACCAATACGCCTCCGCCTGGCAGGAACAGCAGGAACGCCTGCAGAACACCTTCACACGCACAGGGACCAACTACGTGACAGTGAGGACGGACGAAGATTATGTGAAAGCCTTAATGAAACTATTCAAATGCTGAACCTTATATTATCAATAATAGTAAGCGCCACGATAGACTCAACGACCGTGTTCATCGGCGACCAGACCAACCTCCGCCTTCAGGCGACGACGGAGAAGACGGAGCATGTGCAACTGCCCGTTTACGGTGAGACGCTGATACCGGACATAGAGATTGTTGGCAGGACGCAGACAGACACCGTGACGCTTCCGGACGGGAGGCTGCAACTGAGCCAGCGGCTGACCATAACATCGTTCAAGGACTCGCTGTTCTACATACCGCCGATAAAGTTCGTGGCAGGCGGCGACACGCTGTACTCCACCCCGCTATCCCTCAATGTGATACAGCCGTTTGAAGTGGACTCGGCAATGGCAATAACGCCGATAAAAGACATCTACAAGGCTCCTATATGGTGGTGGGGCATAATAAGATGGATACTGCTCGGTCTGGCAATAGCCTGCGCTGCAGCAGGCGGCGTATGGGCATGGAAGAAGTGGGGTTACCTGCTCCGCAAAAATGAAAACGAGCCTGCCGCACAGGAACCTCTGCGCCCCGCCGAGGAGGTGGCATTGGAGAAATTAGACAGCATCCGCGAGCGCAAGATATGGCAGAACGGGCAGGTGAAAGAGTATCACACGGAGCTGACCGACGTGGTGCGCGAATACATAGGCCGGCGCTTTGACGTAAGGAGCACGGAAAAGACCTCCGACGAGACCCTGCGCGCCATGAAGCCACTGCTTGAAGAGCAGAAAGACCTGTACACGGGACTTGCGCGCATGCTGCAACTTGCCGACCTGGTGAAGTTCGCCAAATGGAGCGCGACCCCTGACGAGAACGAAAGCTGCCTGCACACGGCATACAGGTTCGTGCGCGACACGACCCCCGCCGAAGCCCCCGAGGAGACAAGCGAAGAAAACACAACCGACACAAAATAAAGACGATATGATATTCCATTCACCAGGATACCTGTTTCTGCTGCTGTTGCTTATACCCGTTGCAGGGCTGTATATATGGCGGCTCCGCAAGGCCAACGCGGCAGTGCAACTGAGCGACACGACAGCACTGCGCAAGCAGAAAAAGACGGCCCGCATCTACATGCTGCACCTGCCTTTCGTGCTGCAGGCAGCCTGCATAGGGCTGCTGGCAGTGGCACTTGCCCGCCCGCAACTAAGCAACCGCTGGTCGTCGGAATCGACCGAGGGCATAGACATAATGATGGCACTTGACATATCAGGCACGATGCTTGCCGAAGACCTGAAACCCAACAGGCTGGAGGCCGCCAAAGCAGTGGCATCGGACTTTGTGACCGCCCGCCCGAATGACAACATCGGTCTGGTAGTGTTCGCGGGCGAGAGTTTCACCCAGTGCCCCCTGACGACCGACCACGCGGTGCTTGTGAACCTGTTCCAGTCGGTGCAGTTCGGCATGATAGAGGACGGGACGGCTATAGGTCTGGGGCTCGCCAACTGCGTGAACAGGATGAAGGACTCGCCGACCAAGTCGAAAGTGGTGATACTGCTGACCGACGGCTCGAACAACCGCGGCGACATCGACCCTCAGACGGCAGCGGAGATAGCACGCACCTTCGGCATCCGCGTATATGCGGTAGGTGTCGGCTCACACGGGCAGGCACGCGTACCGGTGCAGACCCCATACGGCACACAGTACATGACGATGGACAGCGAGTTTGACGAGCAGACCCTGCGCAACATAGCCTCCACAACCGGCGGCGAGTACTTCCGCGCGACGGACAACAGCAGTCTGAAACGCATATACGAACAGATAGACCAGCTGGAAAAGAGCAAGATACGCGTACGCGAGTACTCAAAAAGGACAGAGCACGCGGTGCCGTTTCTGTTAGCGGCCTTAGGGTGCCTGATAGCGGATATACTGATAAAATGTTTCGTTTTACGCACAATAACCGACTGATATGTTCAGATTTGCAAATATAGAGACGCTGTGGCTGCTGCTGCTGATACCTGTCTTTGCCGCAGCCTACATAATGCACACCCGCCGCAAACGCAGGCAGCTGCGCGAGTTCGGTTCGCCGGAGCTGGTAGAGGCCCTGATGCCTGACGCCTCGCATGTACGCCCCGCCGTGAAGTTCAGCCTGCTGCTTGCAGCCCTGACCCTGCTCATAATAGCGGCAGCGCGTCCGCAGTACGGGCAGAAATCGGAGACCGTGAAGAGGCAGGGCATAGAGGTGATGATAGCTCTGGACGTGAGCAACTCGATGATGGCAGAGGATGTTGCGCCGAACCGCCTTGACCGCGCCAAGCAGCTGATAAGCAAGATGATAGACAAGATGACGGACGACAAAGTGGGTCTGGTGGTGTTTGCGGGAGAAGCATACGTGCAACTGCCCATCACGTGCGACTACGTGTCCGCCAAGATGTTCCTCTCGACCATCAGCCCCGACCTGATAAAGACCCAGGGTACCGCGATAGGCTCCGCCATACGCACTTCAGTGCGCGCCTTCGGCAGCGAGCAGAGCGAGGCCTCGCGCGCGATAATCCTTATAACTGACGGCGAGAACCACGAGGACGATGCATTAGCGGCCGCCAAAGAGGCCAAAGAAAAAGGGATACAAGTGTTCGTGGCAGGCATAGGCAAACCCGAAGGCAGCCCCATACCGGTGCCGGGGACAGGCACGTTCAGGAAAGACAGGAGCGGACAAGTGGTGGTGACACGCCTGAACGAGCAGATGTGCAAGGAGGTGGCGCAGGCAGGCAACGGCATATACGTAAGATGCGACAACACGAACACCGCCATAAGAGCACTGCAAAACGAGCTTGACAAACTTGCGACAACAGAGATAGAGACACAAGTATATACCGACTATCAGGAACAGTATCAGTCGTTTGCGCTGATGGCACTGCTGCTGATAGTGATAGAGTTCTTCCTTATGAGCCGCCAGAACAGAGCAGTGAACCGCTGGAACCTGTTCGGCGAAACACAAAAATAAGACCATGATGAGACGCACATTACTGATATCAGCCCTAATAGCTCTGCTCGCCCCGCAGACATGCCTCGCCCAGAAAGAGTACGGGGACATCCGCCACGGCAACAGGGAATACCGCAAAGACAAGGCGACAGAGGCCGAAGTGGACTACCGCCGCGCACTGGAGAAAAACGGACGCTCATTCGAGGCGCACTACAACCTCGGCGACGCGCTCTTCAAGCAGGAGAAATATAAGGATGCCGCCGACGAGTTCATAGCGGCAGCCGGCACTCTGGACCAGGAGAAAGACAAGAAACGCCTTGCCGACACCTACCACAACCTGGGCAACGCCCACTTCGGGCAGCAGCAGTACGGCGAGGCGGTGGAAGCCTACAAGCGGTCGCTCCGCCTGAACCCGAAAGACAACGACACACGCTACAACCTTGTGAAGGCCATGCAACTGCTCCAGCAACAGCAACAGCAGCAACAGCA